>NZ_CATWDQ010000020.1:0-38458 GCF_958349595.1 uncultured Phascolarctobacterium sp.
TCGGACGCTTTTTTTATTATTTAATTTTAGGATTTGAAATGAAAGCGGTGAGAAAGATGGTTAATAGTTTTGCAGAATTGAAGGTTTGTGCCAAAACAGTGGAACAGCTTAAGCAAATGGGCATCAAAAGGCCGATGCCTGTTCAGGAACAGGCTATTCCGGCCCTGTTTGCAGGGCGTGACGTTATTGCCAGAGCACAGACAGGTACCGGTAAGACTTTGGCGTTTTTAGTACCAATGGTTGAACGTCTGGATGCGTCCAGGTCTTTTGTCCAGGCGCTGGTCATTACCCCGACGCGTGAACTGGCACAGCAGATCGCGGTAGAGCTGAAAAAGCTGTTGGGCGAAAGCGAAGTAAAGGTACTGGCAGTTACCGGCGGCCGTGATTTTGAAGCGCAGAAGCATAAGCTGGATGGCAAAAGCCATGTTTTGATCGGTACGCCGGGCCGCCTTTTGGACCATATCCGCAAAGGCAATACTAATCTGGGCGGCGTTAAATATCTGGTGTTGGACGAAGTAGATGAAATGCTGAAGCAGGGCTTTATTGATGAAGCGTCCGAGCTGATAGCGATGACTGATCCTGAGCGTCAGACGATGCTGTGCAGTGCTACTTTGTCTGAGGAAGTACAAAAGCTGGGCAAGCGGATCACCCGTAATTGTGCTTTGATCGATATTGATCCCAATAAGGCAACAGTCGAGAACATCAAGCAGATTTGTATCAAAACTACGGACGAATACCGCAATCAGGCAGTTGCCGCTTTGATAGACCGTTATAACCCTTATCTGATGATCGTTTTCTGCTTCAGTAAGGAACGGACAAAAGAGTTGGGTGACTGGCTGGGCAGTAAGGGCTATAATGTAGATGTACTGCATGGCGAAATGTCGCAGGCCAAACGTAAAACCGTGATGAAGGCTTTCCGTGAAGCCAAGCTGCAGATTTTAGTAGCCAGTGATCTGGCTGCCCGCGGCCTGGATATCGAAGGCGTGACCCATGTCGTCAATTATGATATTCCGCATGATGTAGACTGGTATGTGCATCGCATCGGGCGTACCGGGCGTGCCGGCAACGAAGGTATCGCTGTTACCCTGTATACGGCAGAAGAGGCCAAATGGCTTAAGAATATTGAAAGCAAGCTGGATGTAAAAATGGAACGGCAGAATTTAGAGGGCAAAACGATAGCCCGGCGTGAGGCAAGACCGGTTCAGAAAAAACGTAAGGCTGAAGCTGCCAAGCCGAAACGCGGTAAAAAAGCCGTTGCTGATAAGCGTAAAGCGCCTAAGACCGGCTCGAACCGCCGCCAAAATAAAAACGAATAAGTGTGAGAAAGTGAGGGGACTGTTATGCAGGCAGTAAACAAAGAAAGAGTAGCCGGACTGTTACAGGGACTGGCACAATTCGGCAAAACAGAACACGGTATCACAAGACTGGCTTATACGGCAGAGGACAAGGCAGCGGAGGACTGGCTGCTGCAGCAGGTGCAGGATTTAAAGCTGCAGCTGTCAACTGATGCTGTCGGCAATGTTTTTCTGCGGCGGGAAGGCAAAAATCCTGCTTTGACTCCTGTCGCTATGGGTTCCCATATCGATACAGTCGTGCAGGGCGGCGCTTATGACGGTACGGTAGGCGTCATCGGCGCTTTAGAAGTGCTGTATATGCTGCAGGATGAAGAGCTGGAACGCCCGGTGGAGGTCATTATTTTCAGGGCTGAGGAATCGAGCCGTTTTGGTTTTGCCACTATCGGCAGCAAGCTGATGGTCGGCGTAGGCGATCCTGATAAATTTTCGAGCGCGGCCAAAGCCGGCGCTGTGACTTTTAAAGAAGCGCTGACTGAATGGGGCTGCGACCCTGCTGCCTATGGACAGGCGCGTAAAGAAACAGGCTGCTTTAAAAGCTTTTGGGAAATGCATATCGAACAGGGTAAAGTACTGGAAGAAACAGGCGAGCGGATCGGAATCGTGCATAATATCGCGGCGCCGACACGTTTTAAGATCATCGTTGAAGGCATGGCCGATCATTCCGGGGCCACGCCGATGGGCTTCCGCAAAGACGCGCTGGTAAGTGCGGCCCGGCTGGTTATAGCTATTGAAGAAGCTGCTACTAATGAAGCCGAAAACGGCACCGTTGCGACGGTGGGTGTTTTAGACGTAGAACCGGCTTCGATCAATGTGGTGCCGGGCAAGGCTACCTTGTGGGTAGATCTGCGCGGTGTGGATGAGGAAAGCATCAACTGTGCTTTGAGCAATATTCGTGATGCTGTTTCGGAGATTGCTAAAAATGACAGTATTACTATTACTATGGATATGCTGACAGCTGATAAGCCGGTTGCTTTGTCCGAAGAACTGGCGGCAAAGCTTGATGCTGTCTGTGCGGCGAAAGGGATCGCCTATCGGCATATGAACAGCGGCGCCGGTCACGATGCCATGCATATGGCTGCACTGGCCCCGACAAGTATGCTGTTTGTGCCCTGTAAAGGCGGCATCAGCCATAACCCGGCAGAATATGCTGACAACGACGATATCTGTCTGGCGATCGAGATTTTGGCAGAAGCCGTTAAAGAAGAGGCCGCTGTCTAAAAAGTAACGCAGCAGGTAAAAAATAACCTGAGAATAAAAATAACTGTAAAATCTGCTGCAAAGCAGTCCTGTTAGGACGGGGCTGCTTTGCTTTTTTACTTTGTTCGTAATATAATTATAATGATATAGAATTTTCATTTTTCAAATTGAGGAGACGATAACATGGAAGAAGTGCGTGTGCGTTTTGCACCCAGCCCGACGGGTTATTTACATATTGGCGGAGCAAGGACGGCTTTATTTAACTGGCTGTTCGCTAAAAAGCATAATGGCAAGCTGGTGCTGCGCATTGAAGATACTGATACAGAGCGTTTAAAAGCAGACAGCGTGAGCCAGATCCTGACCAGTCTGAAATGGCTGGGACTGAATTGGGATGAAGGGCCCGAAGTAGGCGGCGAAGTCGGACCGTATTATCAGTCAGAGCGTCGTGAGATCTACAGCAAGGTTGCTGAACGGCTGCTGGAAGAAGGTAAAGCTTATTATTGTTTCTGTACTTCGGAAATTTTGGAAGCAGAGCGCGAAAAGCAGCGTGCGGCTAAACAGCCATTCCGCTATGCGCGCACCTGCCGCGATCTGCCTGTCGAGGAAGCCAAAGCCAGAGCAGCCAAAGGCGAGCCTTATTCCGTACGCATCAAAATACCTACGGAAGGCAGCCTGACCGTGCATGATCTGATCCACGGCGACGTTACTTTTGATTTGACGCAATTTGATGATTTTGTCATCGTTAAAACTAATGGTATGCCGACTTATAATTTTGCCGTAGTCGTTGACGACCATTTGATGAGGATCAGTCATGTACTGCGTGCCGAAGAACATTTATCCAATACTCCCAAGCAGGTACTGCTTTATGAGGCCTGCGGTTTTGACGTGCCTGAATTCGGACATATGCCGATGATCCTGGCTCCTGATCGCAGTAAGCTCAGTAAACGCCACGGCGCGACTTCTGTCGAAGAGTTCCGCGACCAGGGGTATCTGCCGGAAGCGATCGTCAATTATCTGACCCTGCTGGGCTGGGCCCCGGGCAACGAAGAAGAAATTTTTTCGCTGCAGGATACTGTAGCTCAGTTCGAGCTGGAAAAAATGTCGAAAAAGGCAGCCGTTTATGATACCAAGAAACTGACCTGGATGAACGGACAATATTTATCAGCGTTACCGCTGGAAGCAGTGCTGCCTGAGGCCACGGCTTTCTTCATCAAGTCCGGACTGGTGGATGAAGCCTGGCTGGCAGCCAATAAAGATTATTTTGCCCGGTTGGTGGACGTAGTGCGCGTGCGCGTCAAGACGCTGCAGGAAGTTGTTGAAGCCGCAGAATACTTCTTTAAAGATGTGACAAGCTACGATGAAAAAGGCGTCAGCAAGCATTTCAAGCCGGAAGCAGCAGAGCTTTTAACGGCCTGCATCGATGCGCTTGAAGGCTTGGAGACCTTTGATCTGGCCAGTACGGAGGCGGCTTACAATAAGATCGCTGAAGAACAGGGCCTGTCTTTGGGCAAAGTCGTGCATCCGACACGCCTGGCGCTGACAGGGCGCACTGTGAGCCCCGGCTTATTTGACGTTATGGTGCTGCTGGGTAAGGAAAAGACTCTGAGCAGAATGCGCAGGGCTGTTTTATATATCAAAACTTTAGCTTAAATCAAAAAAATTACTGAAAGAGGTGCGACGCCGATGAGAATACTGGGAATTTTACTGTGCTGCCTGATGCTGGAATTGAGTTCTGTGGCTTTTGCCGAGCAGCTGACGACTGTGTACAGCAAAGTTGTTGCTACAAAGAATATGCAGGGCGAGATCCCGGAGATCGACGGCCTGAGATATACCAATCTGCAAAAAAACGCCAACAGTATTTTGGCAGCCAGGGTCAAAGACTTGCTGGCGCAGGTCGGCGGCAGCGGTACGGTCAGCTATGAAGTCAAACTGAACCGCCCCAGCCTGGTCGGGATACTGCTTAAAGCGACTAACGGCGGACGTACAGCTTATCAGGCTGTAAATTTGGATATGACGACCGGCAATGAATTCAGTATTCGTGATTTTGTGGGTGAGGGCAATGCCATCCATGAGATTTTAGGCGCTTATGAGGGCGTATTGTTTGCGGATAACGGTATTTATACCCGTACTGCCAGCGGTGCGGCTTACAGTAATTTTGTTTCCTACAGCAAGTTGTTCCCGCTGCTGCGGACAGGGGACGCAGAGCGTTTGCTGACCGTTTTTGGCTTGACCCGTGCCGTTGAGGATAAGGTCGTTACTGTCAAAGCTGGGGAGCTGCTGGCCTTGCAGCTGGAATCCAACCGTACGACAGGTTATTCCTGGTTTGTCGAGGAGAAGGGGTATGCAGGCCAGTTTTATGAATTGGGCCGTTCCTATATCCTGCCGGGCAATGCTGCCAATAATAAATCCGGGATGCCGGGCTTGGAAATAATTGTTTTCGGTGCTCAGGAACCGGGCGAATATAAGGTTAATCTGGAATATAAGCGTGCCTGGGAAAAGGGCAGCGGCTTTGATAAATTCAGCTTTACTGTTAAAGTGCTGTGATAACGGAGGTCGGAAATGGAAAAAACTGCCGTTACCGTGAAAATTTTTAATGAGGAATACACTTTAAAGACCGATCTGCCGCGGGCTGACGTGGATGCGATCGCAGCCATGGTCGATCAGAAAATGCAGAAGCTGGCGACAAGCCAGCATTTAGTCACTACCTCCAAGGTCGCCGTCTGGGCGGCACTGGATCTGGCGGGCGAGTTATACACCTTGCGCCGTGAATATGAAGCCTTGCTGAAAGCGGCGAAGGACATTTAGAGAAGAGGTTTTTAGTTAATGAAAAAGCAAACCATCGAACTGCTCGCCCCCGCCGGGAGCTGGGAAGCGTTGGAGGCGGCGGTGAATGCCGGCGCCGATGCTGTATATATGGGCGGCAAAGCTTTTGGCGCCCGTCAGTATGCCAGTAATTTTGACCGCGAGGAAATGCAGAAGGCTGTTTACTTTGCGCATATGCATCGTGTGCGGCTGTATATCACGGTCAACACGCTGGTTGATGACAGTGAGCTGAGCGAGCTGGCCGACTATCTGCTGTTTTTAAACAACGTGGGTATCGACGGTATTATCGTGCAGGATCTGGGAGTGATCCGTCTGGCCCGGCAAATCGTGCCGGACCTGCCTTTGCATGCCAGTACGCAGATGACGGTCACTAATTCCGAAGGGGTGAAGCTTGCTGCTGCCGCCGGGATGGAACGTGTGGTCCTGGCACGCGAGCTGAGCCTGGAAGAAATAAAGACGATCTGTCAGGGCACGGAAACAGAGATCGAAGTTTTTATCCATGGCGCTTTGTGCGTCTGCTATTCGGGCCAGTGCCTGATGAGCAGCTTGATCGGCGGCCGCAGCGGCAACCGTGGACGCTGTGCGCAGCCCTGCCGCCTGCCTTATAAGCTGGTCAACGCAGCTGGCGAGGATATGCTGAGCGGCAAAGATGCCGGACAATATCTGCTGAGCCCGAAGGATCTGAATACTTTAGAGATTTTGCCGCAGCTGATCGAAGCCGGCGTTACTTCATACAAAATCGAAGGACGCATGAAGCGGCCTGAATATGTAGCCGTTGTTGTCGATGCCTATCGCAGGGCTATCGACAGTTATCTTGCCGGTAATTATCAGGTGCCGGAGGAAGATTTTGCCAATATCGAGCAGATATTCAACCGTGATTTTACAACGGCTTATCTGCTGGACCGTCCCGGCAAAGATATGATGAGCGACCGGCGTCCTAATAACCGCGGCGTTTTGGTAGGCCGTGTCGTCAAGCTGGATAAAGCAAATAATAAAGCGACGTTGAAACTGGATAAAGAACTGCATCTGGAGGACGGTTTGGAGTTTTGGGTCAGCGTAGGTGGTCGTGTTGGCACTGCAGTGACGTCACTTTTGCAGAACGGACAGGAAGGAAGCGTTGCTGCGGCAGGTTCGCAGGTCACTATTGATGTGCCCCATGGCATTAAAATGAATGACCGTGTTTTCAGGACCTTTGATAATCGTCTGATGACATATGCCGCACAGTTTTTTGGCGAAAAGGCTAAACGCCGTATTCCCGTAAGCGCTTTGGTAACAGCTAGATCGGGCAGTCCGATGACGATATTGCTGACTGACGACGAGGGCAATACCGGCTATGGTGAAACACAGTTTATTGTAGAGTCTGCCCGCAAGCATGCTTTAAATGAAGAAACAGTGCGTAAACAGGTGGACCGCCTGGGTACGACGGAATATGTATTGGCTGATCTGGTGCTGGAATGTGATGAAAACGTCATGGTGCCGATGAGCGAGATCAACGAAGCCCGCCGTTTGGCGGCTGAGGCTTTGGACGCTGCCCGTCTGGAGGCTTTTGCGCCGGTGCGCGCGCAGCGTCATAAAGTGCCGCGCGATCTGGTGCCGCCTGAGAAAATCAGCCGCAGCAGGCACGCGTTTTTGACGGTGCATGCTGATACTGTCGCTAAAGCCCAGGCTGCTTTGGCCGGAGGCGCTGATTACATTATTTTCGGCGGCGATATTTTTGGCAGCAGACAGCTGCCGCAGCAGGCTTATGCCGAAGTAGCAGGGCTTGCTCAAAATTATGGTAAAAAATGGGCCGCAGCGACGCCGCGTATCGTCAAAGAAGGGCAGCTGCCGTATTTTGCCGAGCTGTTTCCCTGCTGGCAGCAGCTAAAGCCGGACGCCGTTTATATCAGTAACATCGGCTTGTGGCAGCTGGCACGTCAATACAGCGGTTTGTCCTTATGGGCCGATATGTCTTTGAATATCTATAACGACCAGAATCTGGAATTCTGGCGGGAACAGGGCGCCGTGGGCGCGACCCTGTCGGCGGAGCTGACAATGTCGCAGGTAGAGCATTTAGCCGCAGTCAGCCCCGTTCCTGTGGAATGTATGGTACAGGGCCGGATCGAAATGATGGTTTCTGAGTATTGCGTAGGCGGCAGCTTTTTAGGTGACCTGCATCAGGGCGCCTGCAAATTTAACTGCCGTGAGCAGTTGTTTTTGAGCGACCGCAAGGATGCAAAATTTCCTGTCGTTACCGACCAGAACTGCCGGATGCATATTTTGAATGCACATGACCTGTCGATGCTGACCAATGTCAAGCACATGGAAAGTATCGGCGTCGGCCGTCTGCGTTTGGACGCGCGCAATTATACTGATGAAGAAACTGCGTCTTTGGTAACGCTGTACAAGGAAGTGCTGCGGGGCGACCGCGAAGTTGCGGAAAACCTGCCGCATACGACCAGGGGGCATTATTTCCGCGGCGTATTATAAGGAGTAATTATGGCAAGATTTGCTGTTAAAACATTAGAATTTGATAAAGTAAAAGCGATGCTGGCCGGTAAAACGGCTACATCACTGGGTAAGGCGCAGGCTTTAGCGATCCGCACGGAAAGTGAGTTCAGCGTTGTTAAGCGCCTGCAGGAAGAAACAGCCGAGGCTCTGCGCCTGTTAGATGAAGGCAAAAGATTTCCCTTCGGCGGCGCGCATAATATTGTGGCAGCCGTTAAGCATGCCCAATTAGGGGCGGTGCTGGAAGCAGAAACCCTGATGGAGATCGGCAGTACGGCCGCGGCGATCCGCCAGATCAAGACCTTTTTGCAGGAGGAGCACGAGCTGGCGCCGACTTTGGCTGGCTATGCCGAAGCTTTGCAGACGCTGCCGCGTTTGGAAAAACAGCTGGAAAATGCTATTTCTGAAAAAGGCGAAATCAAGGACAGCGCTTCGACCAAGCTGGGCGGACTGCGGACCGGCATCCAGATAGCGAAAAACCGTGTGCGCGAGCAGCTGGAAAAGGTCCTGCATGATCCCAATAATCAAAAATATTTTCAGGATGCGCTGGTAACCATGCGCGGCGACAGATATGTCATTCCGATCAAGCAGGAATACAAGCTCAATTTTCCGGGGGTCGTTCACGATCAGTCCGGCAGCGGCGCAACGCTGTTTATTGAGCCAATGGCAGTCGTCAACCTGAACAACGACATCAAAAAATATATGGCCGAAGAAAAAGAAGAAGTCGAACGGATACTGCGGCAGCTGTCAGGCAGCGTCGGTGCAGACTGCGAGCAGCTGACTGCCGGCGTCGAGATCCTTACCAAGCTTGACGTTATCTGTGCCCGTGCTTATCTGGCGCAGCAGCAGAAGGCCGTACGTCCAATGCTGCATTTGGGCGGCAAGGTTGAGATCGTGCAGGGACGCCACCCGCTGCTGGACCAAAATCAGGTAGTGCCGCTGGATATAGAACTGGGCGGCGATTTTAATACCCTTTTGATAACCGGCCCTAATACCGGCGGTAAAACCGTAGCTTTAAAAGCCGTCGGGCTGTTTGCTTTGATGGCGCAGGCCGGTTTGTTTCTGCCTGCCCGCAGCGCGAAAATGCCGGTCTTCAGAGCTATTTATGCCGATATCGGCGACGAGCAGAGTATCGAGCAAAGTCTGAGTACCTTTTCCGGGCACATGACCAATCTGGTAGAGATTTTAAACGAAGTCCGCGGCGGCGATCTGGTGCTGGTGGACGAGATTTGCGCTGGTACTGACCCTAACGAGGGTGCGGCCCTGGCGATGGCGATGCTGGAGCATCTGCACGAGCAGGGCGTGCTGACGATGATCACGACACACTACAGCGAACTGAAAACCTTTGCCTATGGGCATACAGGTATGGAAAACGCCAGCGTGGAATTTGACCCGGTCAGCCTGCGCCCGACCTACAGATTACTGATGGGGGTCCCGGGCAGCAGTAATGCTTTCAATATCAGCAGAAGGCTGGGCCTGTCGGAAGCGATCATCGAAAATGCCGGTAAGCTGCTGGATCAGGAGCATGTGCATATGGAAGACGTGCTGCATGAACTGGAAGGCGAGCGCCGCCAATACGAAACGCAGAACAAAGAGATCCAGACGCTGCGTCTGGAAAGCGAGCGTATCAAGCAGGAGCTGCACAAGCAGAAACAGGAGCTTGACCGCCGCAAAAACGAAATGCTGCGTAAAGCCCGTGAACAGGCTGATGAGATTTACCGCAGCAGCCGCCGCGAATCGGAAGCTATTTTAAAAGAGCTGCGCTCGATGAAGGCTGATTTCGACGCGAAAAAACTGGAAGCCGCCGCCGAAGCCGCACGCAAACAGCTGAATAAACAGTTCAGCGAGGACGCGCCGCTGCCGGAAGGCACGCCGCTGTCACAGGAAACTGCCAAAGTAGGGCAGACCGTCTTTTTACCTTCGCTGCGGCAAAACGGCACGATCGTCGCCGTCAGCGGCAGTGATGTGACAGTGCAGGTGGGCATCTTAAAAACCAATGTACCTGCGAAAAACTGCCTGCTGGTGAAAGGTAAAGCCAAAGTCAACGAAGAATTGCGTCCTAAAAAACGCAAAGGCTATAATCATGATATGCTGGTCACCCGCACCGCTGCCACCAGGCAGGAGCTTGATGTGCGCGGCATGACGATCGAAGAGGCGATACCGACAGTAGATAAGGGCATCGACGACGCACTGCTGGCAGGACTGCCGGAGCTGCGTATTATCCATGGCAAGGGCACTGGCGCTTTGCGTGCCGGCCTGACTGCCTATCTGTCGTCGCACCGCGCGGTGAAACGGCTGGAACTGGCCTCGCTGCATGAAGGCGGTGCCGGCGCGACGGTGATTTATCTATAAGAGGCAGTTTTGTGTAAAAATGTAATACAATCAAGAAAATTTTGTGGAAGATATTGACCGAAAGACTAAATAATGTGATAATAGTTAGTGAAAATATATGCTTTCTGTGCACTTGGAATGGATTGTTCCGGGTGGCAAGTTAACAAACGGGGGGAAGTAAATGGCTACACTGGTGAAAAAGTTTGGCGGCAGCTCGGTTGCTACACCTGAGAAGATGCATGGCATCGTGGACCGGATCCTGCGCGAACGTCAACCGGGCGACAGGATCGTTCTGGTTGTTTCTGCTATGGGCGACCATACTGATGATTTGCTGACTTTAGCTGCTAAAGTCAATCCTGAAATGCCAAAAAGGGAGCTGGATATGCTGCTGGCAACAGGCGAGCAGGTTTCTATTGCCCTGATGGCCAGTGCTTTCTGCGCTAAAGGGCAGCCTGCGGTATCCTTTACCGGTGCTCAGGCGGGTATCAAAACTAACGATAAGCACTCTAAAGCCAGTATCCTGGACGTTCAGGCCCAGCAGGTCAGGCAGGCCCTGGACGAAGGTAAGATCGTTATCGTAGCAGGGTTCCAGGGCGTTACTGACAATGGGCAGATAACTACTTTGGGACGCGGCGGCAGCGATACTACCGCTGTGGCTATCGCGGCAGGTCTGCAGGCAGATATGTGCGATATCTATACTGATGTGGACGGCGTTTATACTGCCGATCCCCGTATCGTAGCCGGAGCGCAGAAGCTGGACGAGATCACTTTTGTGGAAATGCTGGAGCTGGCCCGTCTGGGCGCCGGCGTCATGCAGCCGCGTGCCGTCGAATATGGCGAGCATAACGGCGTGGCTATCCATGTACGTTCTACCTTTAACGACGTACCCGGAACTATTATTAGGGAGGAATACACAGTGCAAGAGAAAAATTTTGTTATTCGCGGCGTAGCGCACGATACTAATGTTGCCAAGATCGCCGTTCGCGGTGTCAGCGATGAACCTGGTGTGGCATATAAAATCTTCTCGGCTTTGGCAGATGCCAATATCGATGTCGATATGATCGTCCAAAGCGCCAGTGCAACCGATCATAAAAATGATATTCTGTTCACTGTGATGCAGACGGATATGGTAGAAGCGATGAGCGTTATCGAGAGCCTGAAAGAAACGATGCATTTTGATAAGGCCGATATTGAGATCAATGTCGCCAAGGTTTCTATCGTCGGTGCGGGTATGCTGGGCAGTCCCGGTATCGCAGCCGGCATGTTCGGCGCGCTGGCTAAAGCCAACGTCAATATCGACGTTATCAGCACCTCCGAGATCAGCGTTTCCTGCCTGGTTCCCGAAAAAGACGTCAAAGCCGCTGTCAACGCTATCCACGAACATTTCTTCCCGGAAGGCGCGAAATAAAAAGCAAGTAAAGTGACTTATATAAACTAAGGAGGCTTTTTACAAATGATTACCAGTATTGCAGCTAACCATGCCAAAGGAAAATCCGCTCAGGATAAAATTTTCGGCGCTAATGCCGCCGCCGTTGCCGCCGCAGCCAAATACGGCGCTGATAAAGTTACCAACGCCACTATCGGCGCTATTTTGGACGAAGACGAGAAACTGGTCTGCCTGCCGACGATCGAAAAGGTTTACCGCGGCCTGGCAACTAACGAGCTGATCGCCTATGCGCCTATTTCCGGCCTGCCGGACTATCTTGATAAAGTAGTGACTGCCGCTTTCGGCAATTCCAGACCGGAAGGCTATATCGCCGCTGTTGCCACTGCCGGTGGTACCGGCGTTATCCATCATGCGATCTGGAACTATATGGATGCAGGCGAAACCGCGCTGACCTCCGACTGGTACTGGGGGCCGTATAAAGTCCTGTGCCAGGATATGGGCCGTAAGCTGGATACCTATAAAATGCTGGACGAAAACAATAAATACAATCTGCCGGCTTTAAAGGCCAAAGTCAACGAGATTCTTGGCAAACAGAAAAGCCTGCTGCTGATGATCAATACCCCGGCGCATAACCCGACCGGCTACAGCCTCAGCGAAGCAGACCTGCAGGGCGTTATCGACATCATCAAAGAAGCGACCGCAGGCACTGACAAGACGGTAACGCTGCTTTTAGATGTTGCTTATATCGATTATGCCGGTGAAAAAGAAGAAGTGCGCAAAATCTTCAAAAAGCTCTCCAATCTGCCGGCCAATATTCTTGGTATCGTGGCCTACAGTATGTCGAAAGGCTTTACACTCTATGGTCAGCGCACCGGCGCCATGATCGGCGTTTCCTCTTCCAAAGAGATCATCGAAGAATTTGCCGCTATCAATCAATATACCAGCCGTGCTACCTGGTCTAATATCAACCGTCCGGCCATGAAAACGCTGGCTAATATTTACAGCGACCCGGAGCTTTTGGCAGCTACCGAAAAAGAACGTGACGATTATTATCAAATGATCAAAGCACGTGCCGACCTGTTCACCAAAGAAGCAGCCGCCTGCGGCCTGCCTATGCTGCCTTATGTAGCAGGCTTCTTCCTGTCCATCCCGGCTAAAAACCCCGACGCTATCTGCGACAAGCTGCATGAAGAGAATATCTTTGCTGTACCGCTGGCTGCGGGCGTCCGTATCGCCGTCTGCGCGGTACCGCTCAAAAAGATCGCCGGTATGGCAGCTAAGGTTATGGCCGCAATGCAGGCAGTAGAAAAATAAGCTGCAACAACAACCAAAGACCGGAGCTAAAAGGGTTCCGGTCTTTTTTCCCATAAGGAGTATTTATGAACATTAAATTGACATTACCCGACAATATTATCAGAGAGTATCCTGCCGGCACGACGCTTTTGGAAGTAAGCCGGGAATTTGCCGGCAATTACCAAAGCCCGATCGTAGAGGGCGTTTTCAAAGGTATCGGCACCGATCTGCAAAAGCCGCTTACAGAAGACGGCAGCGTTGACTTTATCGTCCGTGATACGGAAGAAGGCATGAGAGTCTATGTACGCAGCCTGCTGTTCCTTTTTCTTGTAGCCATCAAAAAGCTGCGTCCGGAAGTAAAAATAGAAGCCCGTAACTCTTTAGGCAGCGCTTTGTTCTGCGAAATAACCAATGGCATAGTGCTCAGCAAATATGATCTGCAGGCGCTGGAAGATTATATGAAAAAGCTGGTCGCACAGGCTGAGCCAATAGTATATCAGCATATAACGAAAAAAGAAGCTGAAAAACTGCTGCGGGAAAGGGAAGAAGAAGACCGTTTGGAGCTGTTGCAGTCGATACCGGAAGATCACTTGCTGACGATTTATTTCCTGCAGGACTGCGGCGAGTATTTTTTCGGGCCCATGCTGCCTGATTGCAGCTATCTGAAACTATTCGAGCTGATCAGCTACGAAAACGGTATTGTCATCAACTACCCGGAACCAGGCGCAATGGAGGAACTGGACGTTTTTGTCGACAGCCCCAAGCTCAATAAAATGTTCCACGAGATGGAAGAATGGTCGACGATGCTGAAATGTAATACTGTGGCCAAGCTCAACAGTATTATCAAAGCTGGCTATGCCAAAACTATCATTCAGGTCGCCGAAGCCCTGCACGAGAAAAAGATCGCCGCAATAGCGGATGAGATAACCGATAAAGGCAAAGACGTGCATCTGGTCTTGATTGCCGGGCCTTCTTCGTCCGGCAAAACGACTTTCGCACAAAGACTGAGTATCCAGCTGGTCGTCAATGGGATCAGGCCTGTGCCGATCTCGATGGATGATTATTACAAAGAACGCCTGAATACGCCGCGTAAAGCTGATGGTTCCTATGACTTTGAGAGCGTCGAAGCCATTGATCTGGAACTGTTCAATGACCATCTGCAGCGGCTGCTGGCAGGTGAAACTGTCAAAATACCCAAATACAATTTCCGTACCGGCCTGCGCGAATACCGCGGCCGCGAACTGAAGCTGAGCGACGATGCGGTACTGATCGTCGAAGGTATCCACGGCTTGAACGAACGCATTTCTGCCGTCGTTCCGGCACGTAACAAGCTGAAGGTCTATATCAGCGCGCTGACACCGATGTCGCTGGACGAATACAACAGGATCCAGACTACGGATATGCGGCTTTTGCGCCGGCTGGTGCGCGATTCGCAGTTCCGTTCGCATGACGCCTTGATGACTTTGAAGTTGTGGGATGATGTGCGCTGCGGTGAAGGAAAATATATCTTCCCGTTCCAGGAAGAGGCGGATATTATTTTTAATACAACGCTGGTCTATGAATTCGCGGTGCTGAAAAAATATGCAGAACCCTTGCTGCAGGGCGTTCCCGAAACGGAAGCTGTTTATACTAACGCGCAAAGGCTGCTGGACCTGCTGAGCCATGTAACGCCGCTGGATAAAGAGTTGATCCCTCAGAACTCTATCCTGCGCGAATTTGTGGGCGGCAGTGCCTTTAAAGAAGCACTTTAAAAAATAGTTAAAAGCATGCTGCGGCAGCCTGTACAGGCTGCCGTTCTTTTTTGTTTTTAATAGAGAAAGTCTATAAATTTTATTTTGGTCAGCACTATCTGTTTGCGTAATTTATTAATCCGACAAATGGAGTATTTTTGTTGAAATTTGTTGCCAAAAGCATTGAAAATACTAGGTGAACAGGTATATAATTATAAAAAAAGCTGTCTCTGATTAATTCAAGTATCAGAAATAAATATGCTTATAGTTTTTTTGCAGGCGCTTGCAGAGGCAAAGGGCTGCTCAGGGAAACAGGGCATGGAGACTATAGCTTTAAGCTTTGGGTTACAGGAAGGCAGGCTGCTTCCTGACAGGGGGATTTGGTATGCAGAAGCTGATTTATCATGTAGGGGTCGATATTGGCTCAACTACGATCAAATTTGTAGTCTTAGACGAAAAAGAGCAAATTGTTTTTAAAGATTATTTCCGTCATTTATCAGATCCCAGCACTGCATTTTTACAGGAAATTGAGAAGGTTCTCGCTATTATCGACGGCAGAGAATTTTCTTTGATATTGACCGGTTCGGCCGGCTTTGGCTTTGCCGAACGCATGGGGGTGCCGCATGTACAAGAGGTTATTGCTTGCCGCGCGGCGCTTCGTTCTTTGCTGCCTGGGGCGGAAACAGCTATCGAGTTAGGTGGGGAAGACGCTAAGATCACCTGGCTGGGCAGCTCGCCTGAGCTGAGGATGAATGGTGTCTGTGCCGGCGGCACAGGCGTGTTTATCGATCATATGGCATCGCTTTTGGGTACTGACGCTGCCGGGCTCGGCAGTATGGCTGAACGTTCCGGCCGTATTTATCCGATCGCTTCCCGCTGCGGTGTTTTTGCTAAAACTGACGTACAGGCGCTGATCAATGACGGTGCCTCGAAAGACGATATTGCCGCCTCCGTTCTGCAGGCGGTCGTCAACCAGACGATCGGCAACCTGTCGCAGGGACGGCCCATCAGCGGCAAAGTAGCCTTTCTGGGCGGGCCGCTGCACTTTTTGCCGCAGCTGCGCCGGCAGTTTATCACTACTTTAAAACTACAGGCTGACGAAGCCCTGATCGCCAAAGACGCAGATTGCTTTGTCGCTATCGGCGCGGCTCTGGCCGGTAAGGACGGCGAGCTTTTCAATGAAGCAAAGCTGCTGCAGGCGCTGGCTAAAGTCAACGACGCTCCGCTGGAGGCCGTTGCCAAACTGCCGCCGCTGTTTGCCGACGAGGCAGAGTATGCAAAATTCCGCGCCAGACATGACCGGCACCGGATCGAACGGGAAGATCTGGCTGCCTACACTGGCAAATGCTATCTGGGGATCGATTCCGGCTCGACAACTTTAAAAATGACCCTGCTGTCAGAGGATAACAAACTGCTGTGGTCATATTACAGCGGTAATAACGGCAATCCGGTACAGATCGCCGCCGCGGCATTAAAGGATCTGTACGAAAAAATGCCCCCGCAGGCCAGCATCGGCGGCGCAGCCGTTACCGGCTATGGCGAAGAGATGATGAAGGTCGCTTTTGGCGCTGATTTCGGCGAAGTCGAAACAGTAGCGCATTTGCGGGCCGCTTCGTTCTTTGCACCTGATGTATCCTTTCTGATCGACATCGGCGGGCAGGACATCAAATGCTTTTTTGTAAAAAATGGTATTCCCGACCGGCTGATGCTGAATGAAGCGTGCAGTGCCGGCTGCGGTTCGTTTATCGAAAACTTTGCCCAGGGACTGGGACTTGACGCCGCTGAATTTGCCAGACTGGCGCTAACAGCGCAGGAGCCTGTTGATCTGGGCGTGCGCTGTACGGTATTTATGAACTCCAAAGTAAAGCAGGCGCAGAAGGACGGCGCGGCAATCAGCGATATTGCTGCCGGACTGGCTATTTCTGTTGTCAAAAACGCGCTTTATAAAGTTATTCGTCTGCGTGATGCGGGCGAACTGGGCGACACTATCGTCGTACAGGGCGGCACCTTCCACAGCGACGCTATTTTGCGCTCGATGGAACAGCTGACCGGCAAAGAAGTGATCAGGCCTGATATTGCAGGGCTGATGGGTGCTTTTGGCGCGGCTTTGCTGGCCCATGACCGCTGTCAGGAAGGGTCGACGCTGGTAGATGCCAAAACACTGGCGGCCTTTGATTACCGCAGTAAAAGCTATCGCTGCGGCGGCTGCGGCAATAACTGCCTGGTAACAGCGCATTATTTCCCCGCCGGCGTCTTTCATACAGGCAACCGCTGTCCACGTGGGGCAGGGCTGCCAATGGCCCAGGCCAGCGCGCCTGATATGTATGCCTATAAATATCAGCGGGTGTTCGATTATGAACCGCTGCCGCTGGAAGCTGCCAGGCGCGGCGTTATCGGCCTGCCGCGTATCCTGAATATGTACGAGGATTATCCCTTCTGGTTCACGTTCTTTACCAAGCTGGGCTATCGGGTCGAACTGTCGGCGCCGTCGTCAAAAGCATTGTACGAATCGGCTATGGCTTCCATACCATCTGACTCGCTCTGCTATCCGGCCAAGCTGGTGCACGGCCATATCCACGAGCTACTGGCAAAGGGCGTCAAGAAGATTTTTTATCCCTGCGTGCCTTATAATGAAAAAGAATGCCAGACGGCCAACAACTGCTATAACTGCCCGGTCGTGGCGACCTATGCCGAAAGCGTCTATGCCAATATGGAAGAGCTGCGGGCAGACGATGTTGAATTTATGCATCCCTTCCTGCCGCTGTATCACGATAAACGTCTGACAGAACGTCTGACAGAAGTGCTGAAACATGAAGGGCTGAAGCAGAAAGAGCTGGCCGCTGCCGTGCAGGCTGCGCGTGCCGAACAGCTCAGCTATAAGCAGGAAATCAGGGAGATGGGGCACAAACTGCTGCAAAAGGTACTGGACGAACATGGTCACGCCGTGATCCTGGCCGGCCGCCCTTATCATACCGACCCGGAAATCAATCACGGCCTGCCGGAGATGATCGCTTCCTTTGGACTGACGGTTATTTCAGAAGATGCTGTTGCCGATCTGCCGGAAAGCCTGCGGGGGCAGCTGCCTGTAGTCGTCGATCAGTGGTCGTGGCATTCACGTCTCTATCGTGCGGCAGAATTTGTAGCCGCGCATCCTGAGCTTGAACTGGTTCAGATCAGCTCCTTTGGCTGCGGCCTTGATGCTATCACCTCCGACGTTGTCAAAGAGATATTAGAACGGCACCACAGGCTGTATACTTTGCTGAAGGTCGACGAGATCAACCATATCAGCGCCGCGCGTATCCGTATCCGTTCTTTGCTGGCGGCGATGCGCGAACGTCTTGATAAACACGAGGAAACAGACATCCCGGCTTATATACCGCCGTCGTTCTCGAAAAAAATGCGCGATACCCACGTTATCCTGGCGCCGCAGCTTTCGCCGGTGCATTTCCAGTTTATGGAAACCGCCCTGCGTCATGCCGGCTACAGGCTGGAGATAGCGCCGCTGCCGGATCGGGAAGCAGTGGCCCTGGGCCTGAAATACGTCAATAACGACATCTGCTATCCGGCGATTCTGGTCATTGGGCAAATGTTGCGGGCTTTGAAGTCGGGCCAGTATGACCTGAATAAAACCAGTATCGCCCTGTTTCAGTCGGGCGGCGCCTGCCGTGCCACCAACTATATCGCCCTGATGCGCCGTGCTTTGCGTGACGCGGGGCTGGGCAACATACCTGTTTTTTCGCTGTATGGCGAAAAAAGCGACGGCTTCTCGCTGTCGTGGCATCTGCTGAAAGATATGGTCAAAGGACTGCTGTATGGCGACCTGCTGATGCAGTTGTTGCACCGTGTACGTCCTTACGAACAGGAAAAAGGCGCGGCCGATTCCCTGTATAAGGTTATGTCACAGCTTTGCAAGGACAGTCTGGCAGGCTTGACGGGCCTGTCTTTTGAACAGACGATCAAACGGGTGACTGCCGCCTTTGATGCGCTGCCGCTGCGTGATAACGTCCGCAAGCCCAAGGTAGGCATCGTGGGAGAGATACTGGTCAAATATCATCCCGTTGCCAATAATAATATCGTCAGCTATCTGGAAGCAGAAGGCGCCGAAGTCGTACTGCCGAACATGATGGATTTCTTCCTCTATGCGGCTTATGACGAACAGGTCAAACGCCGTCTGCTGGACGGAACGCTGGGCAATGTGATCAAGTCCAAGCTGTTTATGAAGTTTCTGGATTATTACCGCAAGCCGCTGAACATCGCACTGCAAAAGAGCAAACGCTTCAGCGCTTACGAACCTTTATCAACACTGATAGCTTTAGCTGAAAAGCATCTTTCGACCGGTAATATGGCCGGCGAAGGCTGGCTGCTGACTGCTGAAATGGCCAAGCTGCTGAGCGGCGGCATCAATAATATCGTCTGCCTGCAGCCGTTTGCCTGCCTGCCGAATCATGTTACCGGCAAGGGCATGATCCGCGAGCTTCTGCGTACCAATCCACAGGCCAATATCATTGCGCTGGATTGTGACGCCGACGCCAGTCAGGTCAACCAGATGAACCGTATCAAGCTGATGCTGGAGATCGCTAAAGAAAAGCTGCAGGAAGAAAAGTTGAAAATTATTAATCAATAATAAAATATCATTTAACGCCTAATCGAAACCACTTTGAAGTTTATCTTCAAAGTGGTTTTTTTTTAGAATATATTCGATTTTTATTATACTAAAAGAAAACTATTTGACTGATAGAAATGTTAGTGATATAATGCTAAACGATAATAAAATTGCATAAAGAATATAAAAGAAATGTTACTTTCTCTGATGTAGGAATAAAGCGCAGGTGTTGATAAGGATTGATAGATAAATTTTATATTTTAACTTTTGATAGAGTTGTTTTATCCAAACTATAGACAGTTTGGCAAAGCAAAATTGTTCTATATTGTTTTAATACAATATAGATGCAATTTTGTTTGACTGGGGGGGGACATAGTGCTATAATACTAAACGATAACAGTAGTTTATAATATAAAAAGCAAAAAAGATACTTCTAACTGAATAAAGAAAAGAATCAGGTGTAATCGATTGCTTAATAGAGAAGTTGGTGTAAAACCAACACGGTCACGCCGCTGTAATGCTGAGCAAGCCTCAAAGATGCCACTGGGAAACTGGGAAGGCGGGGTAAGCAATGAAGCAGAGTCAGAAGAACTGCCTGATTTTAGTATTTCTATAGCCTGCGAGTGATGGGTAGGAAATTGGATAAGTATATCCTTTTGCCTTTTTGCGAGCACGCAAAAAGGCTTTTTTGTTGTGATTCTAAAACTTTGCAAGCGAAACAGGGTAAGCTTGGCAAAGGATTGGAATATATAGTAAGTTCAGAATATTATTTTTGAGGAAAGGAGGAATGAGAATGTTTAAAAAATTTTCAGTAATATTTTTAGTGATATTGACATTTACAGGATTTGGAATTGTATCAGCGGCAGAAGTTTCCACGGATAAGATGATTCTGGAATGGAATACCAGTAAAATATGGCTGAATAATGGCGATTTGTGTATGATGGGGGATTTTAAAAACCGGCGCAGTGATTTAACAGTAACAAAATTGAATTCTTTTACTGCACGCATTATTTTTACCAAAGAAGATGGCAGTAAATATGAATTTATTGGTGCCCCGGTAAAAATACCACTATGTAAAGTAGCACCTAATGGTACTAAACGCATGAGTTTTAATCTTGGAAAATTTGCAGGGGATTGGAAATCATGGGTCACAGATCAAAACTACACTTTTACGTATATCAACGGTTCGCGCTGGTAAAGTAAATCTTAGTCATAGTTGGATGATGAAATGTAAAAATTGATGAAAGAAGATGAGTTTGATGAAGCTTAATAAAAAATATGGTGCTGCAGCTGCGATGGTAATGCTGCTTTCAATGGCATCTACTTCGTATGCTGCTTTTGACGAAAATTTACAAGGCTATACTTTGGATACAGTTTTGGTTGAAGCCGATGCTACCAAAGATAAATTTGGCAATACTATTACCGAACAATCTTATTACCGTACTGGCGGTGACGTAAAAGTAATCTCCCGTGAAGAAATAGAAAAACGGCATTATACAGATTTAACAGAAGCTATTAAACGTATTCCCGGAGTAACTTTCCAAAACCCAGGTTACCGTGGTGGTGAGTATGGCTATGAATTTTATAATAATGGCGTATCCATAAATGGTGATACCAGAGTAATTATTTTGGTAGATGGACGCCGCGTAGATAATACTGCCAGTACCAGAATTTCCAGTAACAGTAAGACTGGCAGTAAATCTACCGGTGTAAATTTAGACCAGGTGACCAATATGGAAAATGTTGAAAAAATCGAGGTCATCAAAGGTCCTGGCGCTTCAGTTTACGGAGCAGATGCTTTGGGAGGTGTTATCAATATCATTACCCGTAAGGGTGGCAGTAACAATGTAGGGTCAATTGATTTATCGACCGGGTCGTGGGATAAACACAAATACGCATTAAGTTATTCCGGCAGCGCAGGTAATGATAAATCCTGGCATTATTTCATTTCTGCAAATAGAGATATGTCGGGTGATACTAAATATAAAGATGGATATACTGGCGGTACAGGGACTTTAGGCGGTTCAAAATGGAAAGAAGACGGCGTTAACCTGCGTATAGATAAAGATTTTAATGAAAAACAAAGTTTAAAGATTTGGTACAATTTTAAAGAGGGTAAAGATGGCTATCCGATTGCTACACCAAGCCTGCGCTACTGGAATCAGGCCGACTGGCAAAGAATAATTTTTAATGCCGCTATTGGTCAACTGGATGGAAACAATAAAATTGTTGGAGGAAAACTTTCTGGCGATTTGAAAAATCCAGGCTACCATAATTTATATGCTCTGGATGGAGCTGCCTATGGGTCATTCAGCCGTTTTAAAAACAATGACTGGGATATTACTTATACCTTTGATAAAGAAAATGGTATGGAAAGCTTTGTCCGCGTATATGACCAAAATCATAGATACGCCCATCGTGATAAATATAAATGGAATTTAAAAACAACAGCTGATTATGAAGCAGCCTTTCCTACTGGTGCGACTGATGCACAATTACAGCAATGGATAAATGAAAACCTTGCACCTTTTCCGGGCGGCGATCAGGAAGCCTTGAAAGAATGGGTAGAAAAAACTGGCGGCGTAGCAGCGGAACCAACCAGCTGGCATGAAGAAAAAAATCGCGGCGTACAGTTACAGTATGCAAAATCAGTAGGGGTTAACGATATTATCGCCAGTATTACTTATGATAAGGCTAAAAATTATTCCAAAAGGATCAATAATGATGGTACGATAACATCTTCACATGTTGATCGTAAATCTATCCTGGGGTATATTCAGGACAAAATTCATATTACTGATAAATGGGATATCACACCGGCTATCAGGTATTCTAAATACAGTTCTTTTGACACAACGAATGCTGATGGATCTGTTACACAGGGAAAAGGTGATACTCATGAAATAACTCCGGTTATCAATACTCAGTATATGTTTGACGATACAAGCAGTATGTATTTAGGCTGGACCAGGGTTTTCAGACCATTAAGACAGGGCGATTATACGTCTGTCGATGGTGTTTTTAAAACGCCGTTATTGGATGAAAAAGGTGATGCATGGACTTTAGGCGTACGTAAAGACTTATCGGATAAGACCAGTGTAGCTGTACATTATGACTGGACTAAAATGAGTAACGCTATTGCTACTTTGCCGATTTGGGATGATACGAAAGCTCAGTTCAGCAATACTGCCGTCAATGCGAAAGAGGACAAGAAATCTTTTAACATCACAGCAGATCATAAATTTGACGAGCATGTAATGTTAAGTGCCTCCTATTCGCATATGAAAGATGAATGGAAGGCTAAAAATGGCTGGGTACTTGATCCTGATTGGGGATACCAGGACAGCAGTGATATCAATGTCGCTATTAACAGCTTACGTCCACAAAATCATTATTCTTTAAATCTATCATATGAGAATGGTAAATTATACACGGGACTTTTAACTAATTGGTATACCGGCTGTAATACGCGTGCCTTTACTGATAAGAGATTTTTGGTTTTAGACTGGAACCTGAATTATGAAATAACAAAAGACATGACAGCATATGTATTGGTAAGCAATTTAACAAATGAAGCTTATGAAACTTCTTACAATTCCTGGAATGGTGTTGGCAGCTCGGCTATGCCAAGCCGCTGCATTATGGTTGGTATGAAATATAAATTCTAATAACTTTTAAAGCAGATGTAATTTTAGTGTTTTACTTCCTTTCACTTGGTAAAGTACGTCTGAGTTTGTTGCAGACGTACTTTACCTGATTATTTAGAACAATTTTGATTTGAGGCAAAAAATGAAAAAAATAACAGTGATGCTTTTACTGGCCTGTTTTTTGATAACCTGCGGCTGCGCGCCTGTAGTCAAAGTCAATGAGCAAAGTATGCAAATACAGCAGGAGCAAGCTGCTTACAACAAGGAGCATTATCCGGTTGTACTTGAAGGCTATAATTCGCGTAATGAGAAGCAGGAATATATTTACAATAAACCACCGCAGAGAATTATCGCAGTCTGGCAGGATACGATCGAACTGCTGCTGGCGCTTGGCGTAGGTGACAGGATCGTAGCTGGAATGGGCGTACCTGATAAAAAATATCTGCGACCTGAATATCAGGCGCAGTATGAAAAAATACCCTATACCAGTTTGCAAAATCTTGATGTAGAAACAATTATGATGATGGAGCCTGATTTCATTATCGGCTGGTATTCTACATTTGGCAGCAAAGTTCTGCGCGGTACTGATTTCTGGCTGAGCAGGGGTGTTAATACTTATATTGCACCATCCTCACGGGCATCGGCCCACCAGAATAAACTAGAGGAAGAATATGAGTATATTTTAGATGCAGGGAAAATTTTTGATAAAAACGAGCGCGCTGAAGCTTTAGTTGAAGAGATGAAGAAGGAAATAACCTCTGTAACTGACAGAACAGGGCAGATGCCCCAAAAACCGCGCGGAATAATTATGGAGTTTCAGGGAAAAGAAGCCAGGACTTACGGTGAAAAAACTCTGGCCGGTGATATTTTTACTCAATTAGGTGGTGAACTGATCGCCAAAAAAGATACTTTAAGCCTGGAACAGGTCGTTGATCTTGATCCGGATGTTATTTTTCTGGTTATAACTGAAAGAAATTACGGTAACGAGCAGGTCTTTTTAGATCGCGTTTATCAGAATAAGGCGCTTAGTCATCTGCGCTGCGCGCGTGAGAAGCGGGTGTATACGTTACCACTGTATGCTGTTTACAGCGCCGGTGTCAGAACTTATGACGGTATCAAAATCATGGCGCGTGGATTATATCCGGAACTGTATAAGGAGTAAACTATTATGTGGAAATTTTTGAAAGATAGCGGCTACCTGTTTATGTGTGCCCTTTTGGTTATAGTGCTGGCAATAGCGATTTTATGGGCTTTAAGCATTGGCACGGTCAAGTTGCCCTTGCAGCAGATCTTTGCCGCTGTGGTTAACCAGCTGCAGAGTGATACGCCGATCGATGCGTTGGGCAAAGGTCCGATACATGATATTATCTGGCTTTTAAGGCTGCCAAGACTTATTTTAGCAGCGCTTGTTGGCTGCGGGTTATCAGTTTGCGGTGTGATTATGCAGGCCATTGTAAAAAATCCACTGGCAGATCCATACATATTGGGTATTTCTGCCGGTGCTTCACTGGGGGCAACAGCAGCGATCTTATTAGGGATAGGTTTGTCATTCGGCGAAAATTTTGTGGGTATTGCTGCTTTTATCGGCGCTTTTGTAATTTCTCTGGGCGTTTTGTTTATTTCCAATCTGGGGGGACGTTCCAATTCAATCAAGCTTCTGTTAGCAGGTATGGCACTCAGCTCGGTCTGCAGTGCTTTTTCCAGTTTCATCATTTATTTTGCCAATAACAAAGAAGGCATGCAGACAGTAGCTTACTGGATGATGGGCAGTTTTGCCGGCGCCCGCTGGGATAATCTGGCTGTAACAGCGCCTATAGTTATTTTGGCAGTGCTGTTCTTCTGGTCGCAGAGCAGGATGCTCAATTTGATGTTGCTGGGGGATGAATCGGCACTTACATTAGGTACCGATCTGCATCTTTACCGGCAGCTTTATCTGCTTATCAGCTCGCTGATCGTCGGCTTTGTAGTTTATTCAGCAGGTATGGTAGGCTTTGTCGGGCTGATAGTGCCGCATGTTATCAGAATGCTGGTAGGGACCGATCACAAGAAGCTGGTTCCTGTGTCAGCTCTGACAGGCGCTGTATTTTTGGTCATTGCCGACGGCTTATGCCGCATTATCATTCCGCATACAGAATTGCCGATAGGTATTTTGATTTCGCTGATCGGGGCGCCATGTTTTGTGTACCTGATGATTAAGCGCACCTATGGCTTTGGGGGGAACTGATTATGGAAATATTGACAGAAGCCGTAAAATTATTCATTGGCCGCAAAGAAATTTTAAAAGGTGTGGATTTTAAGCTGCGGCCTAAAGAATTTGTCGGTATTATCGGCCCTAACGGCAGTGGTAAAAGCACATTTTTAAAATGTGTATACAGGGTAATGAAGCCGACTGACGGAGCCATACTTTTCGACGGCAGAAGATTAGATGAACTTTCTTATCGTGAATCGGCTTTGAAGCTGGCAGTTGTGGCGCAGCATAATTTTTACAGCTTTGATTTTTCTGTTTTAGACGTGGTGCTGATGGGACGCTCGCCGCATAAAAAGATTTTGGAACGAGATAATCTTGAAGACTTTAAGATAGCTCGGACTGCTCTGAAAACCGTAGGCCTGGAAGATTTTGAAGAACGCAATTTTTCCACACTATCCGGCGGTGAGCAGCAGCGGGTAATTTTAGCGCGGGCATTGACGCAGCAGACTGAGTGCCTGGTGCTGGATGAACCGACCAATCACCTGGATATCAAGTATCAGCTGCAGATCATGGACATCGTGAAAGGATTAGACCTTACCGTGGTAGCCGCTATTCACGATTTGAACATCGCGGCAATGTACTGTGACAGGCTGGTAGCGATCGATGCCGGTACAGTGGTAGGCATGGGAACGCCGCAGGAGCTGCTGACAGAAAAATTTATTTACGATATGTACGGCGTCGAAAGTAAAATCAATCACGAAGATGAAACAGGCAGAATGAATATCGTTTATTTGCCGCAGCATTGGAAATAAATCAGGAAGGGGTGATTGAGATGAAAAATGTGTGGGCAGGAACTATGCTGGCAATAACGATTGTAATGCAGGGAACGAGTATTGCGCCGCTCTGGGCTGCTGAAGCTGGAACGCAGTCGGTTTACAGTGCGGCAAACAATGCTGAAAAACGGCCGCCGCTGCCAAGAATGCGTCGACCGCAAATGACGAAGGAACAGGCGCTGCAGCTTTTAAAAGAAAATTATAACTTTGATGCAGTTGAGCTGTCAGGATATTTAGACAGCGGTACAAACTATCGCGAGCTGGATACGCTGTGTTTATATGCTGCTCTTTCGCAAAAATCGCTGACAGAGGTAGCGGCATTGCGAAAGACTCATACAGGTGAGCGGCTGAAGCTGGCTTTAGGGCTGACACCGCAAAAATTCCATGATCGCAGCCTGGAATATCAAAGCCGCGGCTTAGTTGCCACAACGCAACTGCCACAGCCTGAAATCCTGAAATATTTAAAAAAGGGTTACACAGAAAATGATATCAAAATGTCTGTGCTGCTGGCTGATAAAAGTGGACGTGCTGTAGATAATATTATTAAAATGCGTACAATAACTGCAGCTTGGCCGGATATTGCCAAACAAATAGGTATTGATGCTGCAGTTTATAAAGAAGCTGCAGTAAAATCAGGCCGTCTGGATAACAGTGGTAAAAGGACTGGCACAGGGTTTGCTGGGCTTCGGATAGCTGACCCTACTAAAGAAAAATTGCTCGGGATATTGCATAACGACTATGGCTTTACTGAGTCAGAACTGGGAAAATACTATGACAGGTTTGGATTCAAGAATCTGGAAACCTTCTGTATATATGCTTATTTTTCTCAAAAACCGCTGGCGCAGGTAATATCCATGAGCGATAAGTATACATGGGAAGGATTAAAATTGGCTCTTGGGCTGTCACCACAGAAGTTTCGTGACAGAGCGATCGAATATCAGGCAGACAGGCTCTTCAAACGCATGGATATTGACCGTAATGTCACTATCAAATATATGAAAATGGGCTTTCCGATGCACCATGTCAATACGGCAGCTTTGCTGGCGCGGAAGTGCGATAAAGATATTCAGACTATCATGCTGATGAAAACGCCTGCCAATACCTGGAATGACGTAGTTTTGGAGCTTGGCTTGGCGCTTGACGACAGCAGGGAGGTAAAAGACCGCATTACAGCGGCTTTTAAGAGATAAAAATGAAGAAAATTGCTATTTTACGCTGTTTACGTTCAAATGATGTGTGTACAGGTGCTGGTTGCTTGCAGGCTTTGCATACTCGCAGCGGGACTTTTCGATGTTATGGCAGTGAAGAAGTGCAGCTGGTGGCGTTTTGGTCCTGCAATGGTTGCGGTGATGTTCGTCTGACTAATGAAAAAGGCTTGCGTGAGAAGATAGAAAGGATAATTGCAGTGCGTACGGATACTGTGCATGTAGGTGTTTGTACACAGTTTTGGAATATTGATACTGGCATAAAGCAGGAGTGTAAGTATATAAGTGATATTGTAGAAATTTTAGCAAAACATGATATAAAAATTATTCGAGGTACGCATGTATAAAAAAGCCGTATGTCATAAGACATACGGCTTTTGCTTGTGTAGATTCAGTTTAACGGTGCTTTTTGAAATAAGCCAAAGCAACATCGGGGAACAGGGCGTAGGATAAAACATCGTCGATGTCGGCGTTGGGATAACCGGCCGCTGCCAGTTTGGCCTTCAGGCTGTCCATCTGCGGCGCGATATCGTCAGCCGGACGGTGGTCGATCTGCGGCTCGTCGCCGATAGCCAGTTTTTTGACCTCGGGATCGATGGGGGCAGGAGTACGGCCATATTTTCCGCGCACAAGATCCTTGACCTCGTTCGGGATCATTTTGTAACGGCCCAAAGTGACGTTCAAAGCAGCCATAGAACCAACGATCTGGCTGGTAGGCGTTACCAGCGGCGGATAGCCAAGCTCGGCGCGCACACGCGGCATTTCTTCCAGCAATTCGGGATATTTATCGGCAGAGCCCATTTCCTTCATCTGGTTCAGCAGGTTCGACAGCATACCGCCGGGGATCTGGAAGGTAAGTACCTTGGGATCGATGGGGATATTGTCGTTCAGGCCGAAATCCTTAACAAGCTGCGTCTTGACGCCGCGGAAATAATCAGCAGCCTTGTGCAGCTTGGTCAGTTCGATACCGGTATCGCGGGGCTGGCCCTGCAACGTAGCCACGATCGCCTCGGTAGAGGGCTGACCGGTGCTTTGAGCAAACGGGGACAAAGCGGTATCGATCATATCGACGCCGGCCTCGATCGCTTTCAAATAAGTCATATCGCCCATACCGCTGGTAAAATGGGTATGGATATCGATCGGCACGGTAAGCTGCGATTTGAGCGTCCGTACCAGCTTTTCGGCATTATACGGCGACAGCAGACCGGCCATATCCTTGATACAGATAGAATCGGCGCCCATTTGCACCAGTTCCTGTGCCACCTTTAAAAAGTCTTCATCCTTATGGTAGGGGCTGATAGTATAAACAAAAGCACCCTGTACGTGCGCGCCGGCTTCTTTGGCCGCCCGCATCGCACATTCCATGTTGCGGGTATCGTTCAGCGCGTCAAAAATACGGATGATGGAAACGCCGTTATCGACAGAGCGTTTCACGAACTCTCTGACAACGTCATCAGCATAATGGCTGTAGCCCAGAATATTCTGGCCGCGCAGCAGCATCTGGATCGGGGTTTTCTGTAAATGTTTTTTCAAAGTCCGCAGGCGTTCCCACGGATCTTCGTCTAAAAAGCGCAGGCAGGCGTCAAAAGTAGCGCCGCCCCAGGCTTCCAGGGCATAATAGCCCATATCGTCAAGTTCCTCCAGAACAGGAACCATATCGCTGATACGCATTCTGGTAGCCGCCAGCGACTGGTGGCCGTCACGCAAAACAGTTTCTACGATCTTAACAGGTGTGGTATTCATAACAAACCTCCTTGTAATACACTAATATCCTTACTGTTATTTTAGCACAGAGCAGGCAAAAATAAAAGATACAAAATACTGCATACACAGGAAAAGTTATTAATTAGAAGGGCTTTGAAAAGTTCGCTGCAGGCGGCCTCAGAAAATGGTATTTTCATATGCGGAAGCCCGGCAAAAAATATGCAAACGGTTATTTTTGCTTTCACTACCGATAAAGAAAAATTTGCCATTGAGAAGGTGCTGCAACAGGGATTTGCCTTAAATATACACCGTATATTGAACAGGTCTGGCAGATAATATATAATATATTATTATCGCGATAGATATAAAATAAAAACTTTAAGGGTAGAAATATGATGAAAAGGGAATATTTAAACGAAAATGTATATGAAGCGCTGCAGCGGCGGCTCAAATTTCTGTTTGAGGAATTTGATAATATCTTTGTATCCTTTTCGGGCGGCAAAGACAGCGGCCTGCTGCTCAATCTGGTGCTTGACTTCCAAAAGGCGCACTATCCCGATAAACGCATCGGCGTTTTTCATCAGGATTTTGAAGCCCAGTACAGCGCTACCACGGAATACGTTGAAAGAACCTTTGCGTGGATCGAAAACGACGTAGAGCCCTATTGGGTCTGCCTGCCGATGGCCACAAGAACGGCCCTCAGCAGCTACGAAATGTACTGGTATCCCTGGGACAATACCAAAGAAGAAGCCTGGATCAGGCCGATGCCGCAGCATAAATACGTGATCAACATCAAAAACAACCCCATGACGACCTACCGCTACCGTATGCACCAGGAAGACCTGGCCAAACAGTTTGGCAGGTGGTACCGCATTGCCCACGGCGGCAAAAAAACAGTCTGCCTGCTGGGCATTCGCGCCGATGAATCACTGCAGCGCTACAGTGGTTTTTTGAATCGTAAATACGGCTACAAAGAAACCTGCTGGATCAGCAACCAGTTCAAAAATGTCTGGGTGGCTTCGCCCATCTACGACTGGAGCACCAGCGACGTCTGGCACGCCAATTACCTGTTCGGTTACGATTATAACCGCCTGTACGACCTTTATTACATGGCCGGGCTCAAGCCAGATCAAATGCGCGTGGCTTCGCCCTTCAACGATTATGCCAAAGACAGCCTGAACCTGTATCGGGTCATCGATCCGCAGATCTGGGTCAGGCTGATCGGACGCGTGCAGGGCGCTAACTTCGGCGCGATCTATGGCAAAACGAAAGCCATGGGCTATAAAAATATCACGCTGCCGGCAGGGCATACCTGGGAATCGTACACCCGCTTTTTACTGGCCACGCTGCCGGCACGGCTCAGGCAGAACTATATCAAAAAATTCAAAACCTCGATCGAATTCTGGCATACAGTGGGTGGTGGGCTGGAAGAGGAAACTATCCGCGAGCTGGAGGCACACGGCTATAATATCCGGCGCAACGGCGTTTCCAATTACACGGTCATGAAAAACTCCCGCATCGTCTTTGTCGGCAAAATACCAGACCATACCGACGATATCAAATCTACCAAAGATATCCCCAGCTGGAAACGGATGTGCTTCTGCATCCTGAAAAACGATCACCTGTGCCGCTTTATGGGCTTTGGCCTGACACGTCAGCAGCAGAAGCTGGTAGACGTTTTGAAGAAAAAATACAGTAAGGTTTGTGAGGAAAAATGAAATTCAGTAGTCCTGTTTACAACATAATTTCCGTACCGATCGAAAAGATCGAGCCCAATACCTATAACCCCAACTCTGTGGCGCCGCCCGAGCTGAAGCTGCTGTATGACAGCATCAGGGAAGACGGCTACACCATGCCCATCGTCTGCTATTATGACAGCGAAAAAGACCTGTATATCATCGTCGACGGCTTTCACCGCTACCGCATCATGCTGGACTATCAGGATATTTACGAGCGGGAAGGCGGCAGACTGCCGGTATCTGTCATCGATAAGCCTATCGACTGCCGTATGGCAAGCACGATCAGGCACAACCGGGCCAGAGGCTCGCACGATGTCGACCTGATGAGCAATATCATCAGTGAGCTGCATGAGCTGGGGCGTTCGGATGCCTGGATCTCCAGGCATCTGGGGATGGATAAGGATGAGATCCTGCGCCTGAAGCAGATCACAGGCCTGACTGCGCTTTTTAAAGAAGCTGAATTCGGCAGAGCCTGGAAAGCTATCGAAAATGACTTGCAGGACGAGTGGGAAGAGGAAAAGAAATAAGGTAGTAGGCTGGCAATTTAAGATTGAGCGATCAAAAACAGACATTCATTTTTGAATGTCTGTTTTTTTATGCCCGGAAAGTTTTAAATGTTCATTTCTTTTTGCTTTTTGTTTATGCCGCTTTCTTGAAAGTAAGCGGCGCAAAGAACTTCAGCGCTGTTAAGATTTGGATTACGCTTCACTCGCTGTACGCGCTCCGGGCAACTCGGCACCATAGGGAAAATTAAAATGCTATGCTGCGCATAGCCTGCCGCTGCCTCAGACATACCCTGCGCCTGCTTACAGCTGCGTGTCGCTCATCTGCCAAATCTTCCCAATGCGCTGTAAAAACCTCTATATCGTACGTTCTATTGCTGTAGTTAATAATCACTGGTCCCATCAGTATGTCGATACCGTGCTCATGAAATTCAGCAGCAATTTGTACGATGCAGGGTTTTGAGCGCACATTGTGGTCAAGTCCGTTGTGTGTGCAGCGAGCTGTAAGCGCTGGAAGGTTTGTTTGAGGCATTGCTTCTTTGCGGGAAAGATTTTCTTTGTTCTGCAATGCCGAGTTGCCTGGAAGCCGGACAGCGAGCAAAGCTAAACAGGACTTGCCACCGTGCGCAGAGTTCTTTGTTGACTTTCTTTCAAGAAAGTCTAATGTGATTTTTACCGCCAAAAGAAATGAATATTTAAAAAAGTCTAAATAAACAAAAACCTAAATTAAAAAGCAAAAATTGGAATTTTAAGGAAAAAAGAAAATTTAAAGAAAAAACACTAAACCAGTGTCCGGCAAGCCGTGACACCGTACGGCTCCCCTTCTCTCCTGGCGGCTGGCAAACCGTAAGGGCAATAGACAGCCAAACTGCGTCGAAAATATCCGTTAGTATGTCTTGTGGGGGGGTACAGGTGTGCTATAATGGGTACGAATATTATTTTAACAAATGTTTTTAAGGTTTAAGTAAATTAAATCAGCTTTTTAACAAAACAAGATAAAGGCAGAACAATATTTTAGGCAATGCAGGAGCGGAGGTGGGAAGATGTATGACGAAAAATGCCTGCAAAATATCGGCGGCAATATCCGCTTCCTGCGCATGGCCAGACAGGTAAGCCAGCAGGAAATGGCAGAACGTATCGGTATCAGCCAGACCCATCTGAGTAATCTGGAACGTAACCATGTCAACATCAACCTGAAGCTGCTGCTGCGTATTGCCAATGTACTGGAGTGCCCGCTGGAAATCTTTTTAGATACCCAGGCGGCGCTGGATTGGGGCAAAGAGCAGGCAGAAAAGGCTGCGCCTGAGCAGGATGCCCCAGCAGAAGTTTATACCGTAGAGGAAGTGCGGCGGCTTTTGCAGCTGCTGCGGCTGTCAAACAAGTAAAAAGCCTTGACCGTGGCGACAGCTGCGGAGGAGATAGATAATGAGCAACATAGCAAAGGAGCGAAAAAATGCCGGAAATAAAATCAGCGGACGCGGCAGAGCTGGCCAGTATTATGGGGCAGGCAGCATCAACGTCTGGCGACACGACAGAAAAAGACAAAAGCGGCGGAGCTGCCGTTAATGACGGAGAAGCTGCCAAAGCAGCAGCAGCCACCAAGCCCTATATGCTTTTTGATGCCGGTGAGGTGCGGCAGGAAAGCGGCATCGCAGGTATCAAGTTCGACTTTAACTACGGCGCCAGGGTCACCGTGCCCCAGGGCGAATACCGGGTCAAGTTTATCGACAGGGAAGCCTGCCTGACGGTGTACGACGCGCCCGCCAGCGGCGTGCTGGTGACCAGCAGCAAAAAGTATTTTATCGACTTCCGCATCGAAGTTTACGAAAAGGACAAGCTGATCTTTGCCCACGACCTGGATCTACAGGGCAAAAAAGTGCTGCTCAAATTCCCGGTGGGGATATTGGGCGACGTACTGGCCTGGTTCCCCTATGCGGAAGTTTTCAGGAAAAAGCATCAATGTGAACTTTACTGCGCTATGGCGGAAGAACTGGCCGGGATCATCAGCCCGGCCTATCCCGAGATCAGCTTTATCAAACCGGAAGAACGGCCGGAAGGGCTGTACGCCAGCTACTATATGGGCATCTTCTTTCCCTGTGATGACAGGGTGCACCAGCCGGGCGACTTCAGGATCAGGGGCCTGCATAAAAACGCGGCCATGATCCTGGGTCTGGGCAACAGCACCGAACCGGAAGAACTGAGCATCCGGCTGCTGCCTAAAAACAAAACACGTAAGATCAAAGAACCCTACGTCTGCATCGCAGCCCAGTCCAGCGGCCAGGCCAAATACTGGAACAACGGCGCCGGCTGGCTGAACGTAGTCAAACATTTAAAGGAGCGGGGCTACCGGGTGCTGTGCATCGACAGGGAAAACGTCTACGCGCAGAAAAGCCGCTTTAACATCATTCCCTACGGCGCAGAGGACTTTACGGGCAAACTGCCCTTGCAGGAGCGGGTCGACCTTTTATATCACGCCGATTTTTTTGTAGGTCTATCCAGCGGCCTCAGCTGGGTAGCCAACGGCGTAGGCATACCCGTAGTGCTGATCAGCGGCTTTACGCTGCCGGTCAACGAATTCCCCACGCCTTACCGGGTCATCAACTACCATGTCTGCAACGGCTGCTGGAACGATACCCGCATCACCTTTGACCACAAGGACTTTGAGTGGTGCCCGCGGCTGAAAGGAACCGACAGGCAGTATGAATGCAGCCGCTACATCACGCCGGAAGCGGTGAACAAAGTTATCGACCGGCTGATGGCCGACCATCAGCTGGAACCGCTGGCGGCGCAAAAAACAGCAGCGGTCAAAAAAACAGTGCGGGGCAGAAACAGCAAAAAAGGAAGTGAGAGAAAATGAGCCTTTACTATTACAAGGATATGTTCAAAGTGCAGGATATGCAGGAAGCCAAGGCGATCATCCTGACCGAAGAACAAGAGGGCGGCGACTATAAAGAACGCTGGGACCGGGAAACAGAATACATGAAGGGACTGTTTGCCGAAGGGCTGGGCGACCTGAACGGCAAAACGATCCTGGACTTTGGCTGCGGCATCGGGCGGCTCTCTAAAGTGCTGTTGCAGCAGTATGACTGCCATGTGCTGGGCGTAGACATCTCGCCCGATATGCGTCGGCTGGCCCAGGAGTATGTGGCGGATGACCGCTTTAGTGTCCTTTCCTACGAAATGTTCTGCCAGTTGGGGGGGACGGGCAGGCTGCAGGTAGACTGCGGTCTGGCGGTATACGTCTTGCAGCACGTCTACGACCCGGCCCGCGATATCCAGCTCCTGCGGCAGGTAGTCAAAGACAGGCTGTTTGTTTTGAACCTGCAGCACCGGGCGATTCCGGTACTGGACAGCGAGACCGGCGCCAAGAAGTTTTATCTGGACCAGCAGCCGGAGGCGCAGGCTGACGTAGGCAAACTGCTGGAAGCGCAGTTTGCCCTGCAAAAAGAGCTGCCGCTGGCTGCGGACAAGATTTCTATGGCCCGTTTTCACTGGTGTCGCATCTATGGCGCGCGGGGATAATGAGAATAAGGAAGAAGGATGAACAGATGGCGAAGGGAAAAGCAAGGAAAGAACAAACACAGAAACTGCTGGCTACAGTAGTGATGGGCATGAATCTGGTCAACGCCGCCGCGCCGGCAGCGGCGCTGGCCGCAGCCGAGCCACAGGCACCGCAGCTGTCCCGGACGGCAGCCAGCGAAGCCCAGCCCCTGGACTACGCGGTGCTGCCGCAGACTTTAGACTATCTGGACCGGGCCATTTTTGCCACGGCGGAAGCGACAATCTATGATGGTAATGATAGCGGTGTTTCTATGACCTACGGCGACAGCCAAACCATAACTGCCGGGCAAAGCGGTACGGTAACTAGTATGAACGGCGGTGGGCAGAGTATCAGCAGCGGCGGCAAGGGTACGGTAATTAATATGAGCGGCTACAGTTCGCAAAATATCAGCGCCGGCGGCATCGGCACGGTAAGTACTATGGACGGCACCTGTGATCAGAATATCTACGGCGGCACGGGTATGGTAGACACTATGAACAGCGGCGGCTATCAGAGGATCAGCGGCAACAGCGGTACGGTAAGCACCATGAACAGCGGCAGGCAGGTTATCAACGGCAGCGGCGGCAGCGGTACGGTAATTACTATGAACAGTGGCGGCACGCAGTTTATCCAACTCGGCAGCGGTACGGTAACTACTATGAACGGCGGCGGTATGCAGATCATCAACAGCGGCAATGGCACGGTAATTGCTATGAACGGCGGCTATCAGGCTATCAGCGGCGGCGGCAGCGGTACGGTAATTACTATGAACAGTGGCGGCACGCAGACTATCGAGCGCGGCGGCAGCGGTACGGTAACTACCATGAACAGCGGCGGTACGCAGATTATCAGCGGCATTGATCACGCCGGCGGCGGCGGCGGTACTGTAGACACTATGAACAGCGGCGGTACGCAGATTATCAGCGGCAAAGGCACCTACAACAGTGCCAGCGTAAGCGGTACGGTAAGCACTATGAACGGCGGTATGCAGTCTATCGAATTCTACGGCGACAGTGGCACGGTAATTACTATGAACAGCGGCGTGCAGAATATCAGCAGCGGCGGTAACGGTACGGTAATTACTATGAACAGCGGCATGCAGCATATCCGCAGCGGTGGCATCGGTACGGTAACTACTATGAACAGCGGCGGTCAGCAGACTATCGACCGTGGCGAGGGTACGGTAAGCACTATGAGCGGCGGCTATCAGGATATCGTCGGCGGCAGCGGCACGGTAATTACCATGAGCGGTGGTCAGCAGACTATCTTCAGCGGCATCGGTACGGTAAGCACTATGAGCGGTGGTATACAGAAGATCCTCGATGGCGGCACGGGCACTGTCAAGGCCTTGAACGGCGGTACGCAGGTTGTTAGCAGCGGCGGTACCTCGCTGGATACTGTTTTAAACAGCGGCGGTACAGTTTATCAAAACAGCGGCGGCCTTATCTCCGGCATTACCTATAACGGCGGCGTGCAGATCATCGATAACATCACTGCCAGCTACGATAGCATGACACTGGGCTCTGGCGGCGAGAATGTGACCATGGGCGTCGCTAACGGCGCGCAGATGAGCGGCACTATCTTAAACAGCGGCGGTATGCAGCAGGTTCTTGATGGCGGTACGGCTTTAGCTACAGAGGTCAACGGCGGCACCGTGTATTTGGCCAGCGGCGGCGTGGTAAGCGATCTCACCATGAGCGGCGGCGCTTTGGAGCTGGAAAATATCGATGGCGGCAGCTTTAACATCAGCGGTACCATGTCGGCAAATAACGGTATCATCGACATGACGGACAGCGGCGTGACCAGAGCGCCGGCAACACCAACTTACGAAACGCTGACCATAGCGGATTTAAAGGGCAGCGGCAATACCTTTATTATGGATACTGACTTGTCCGGCGAGGTCAACAGTGATAAGGTGACCATTACCAGCGCCGATGTTGGTACCCATTATGTGCAGATCCGCGATTTGAGCCTGTTGAACAGTGTGGAAGTGAAAGGGGAACATCAGCAGCTGCTGATCACAGATAACAGCAGCAAGCTGACCTTTGTGGGCAAAGAGCTGAATCTGGGCGGCCTGTTCGATGTTACCCCGACCATGACTAATGGCGGTGCTTTGGGCCTTTCGACTGACGACTGGTATTTGACGAAAATAGCTAAAACAGCGAATAACGATACTAAAGTATTGCTGTTTGACGCCGATAACAGTTATGCCCTGTGGCGTAATACCAACGACAGCCTGCGCAGCCGGTTGGGAGCGCTGGGAAATGGCAGCGAGCGTGCTGACGGCATCTGGGCGCGCACGCAGGCGGGCAGGTTCAGCGGTTTCGGCTACGAAGGTCGTTACAATCTGTACCAGCTTGGTTATGACCAAAAAGCCGATGCCAAGAGTACCTATGGTTTAGCTGTGGACTACGGCGATGGCACTGGTGATTATACTGACGGCAGCGGTAAAGATAAACTGACAGCGTTCAGCCTGTACGGCGTCTGGCAGGGCGCTAAAGGCACTTATACCATTGTCACAGCGCGGGCAGGTATTTTTGACACCGACCTGAAATCCTACGGCGACTTCCCAGATAAAGCGAGCTACAAAGAGCATGCTTACAGCATCAGCGTAGAATACGGCCAGCGTTTTGATTTGCAGCAGGGGCTGTTCTTTGAGCCGCAGGCGCAGTTTACACTGGGACGGTTGAGCGGCATCAGCTATACTACCGACCGGGGGGCTAACGGGCACATCGAAGGCATGAACAGCGCTATCGGGCGTATCGGTTTCATTATGGGTCAGAAGATCAAAAACGGCAGTGATATTTATCTGAAAGCCGACCTGCTGCACGAGTTTGCAGGTAAGCGTGATTTGCAGCTGACCTCGGACGCCGGCGGGACTAACGATATTTTGAGCAAGCATAACGACTACGGCGATACCTGGTTTGAGCTGGGTCTGGGCGCTAATATCAAACTGAGTAAAGACAGCAGTTTCTACGGCGAAGTAGAGCGTGGCTTCGGCGGCGACATCAATAAAAAGTGGAGCGTCAACGCAGGGCTGAGATTTACATTTTAAGTGAGCGCTTTTGTTGAGCGTAAAATGATTTATTAAGGCTGTAAGTAAAACAAAAGTACCTGATATGAAGCTTGTTCATATCAGGTACTTGGTTTTGCATGGGGAAGTGGTTGAAAAACTTTGGTTCAGTGCGGGTCAGTTGTTATTTATTGGCTATGAGCCGCCAGAGCAGGCGCAGAAAACCGAATAGTTTGTGATTTTTGATATAGTTTACACCTCCGTAGTATTGGCATCAGAGTTTTGGAAACTGCTAATGGCCGTTGCTTTGTTGCAGCAGGGCTTTGCTAAGTTCGTTGAGGCAGCCGGTCAGTTTGTCCAGCCGCTGTTCCATGCGCAGCAGCAGATGCCAGCTCAGCACCATGGGGAAACCGAAGTTGCCGACAGCGCTGAAGATTTCTTTGGTATCCACAGGCTTACGCCAGTACGGAAACGGTAACGACTTTGATGCGGGCTTCGACAAATTCGGACAGGCCGAGGCCGCCGCTGGTGAGGACGTCGGCTTCGAGGATCTTGCTGGCTGCACTTTTGGCGTCGGCCAAAGTTAAGTCTTCGCGAGGGTCGGCGATGCTTAAGGTTTTTTTAGCGCCGTCGCTTTTGGTGAAGATGAGTTCTAAAGTTTTTTCCATGTTTTGCTCCTTTCCAGCGGACATAGCTGCCTGCAAAGGCGGCTATGCGCTTAGTTAGTGTCAGTTCATTGCCGGTTTGTTAAAAGCAAGGGACTGGCTGGGGTCATTCTGCTTCGTCCAGCTCGGCCTTTTCGGTAACGTAGACGTTAACGACGGCGTGGCTCATCAGTTCGCCGATGGCTTCGGCGACAGCCAGGCATTTAGCGGCGTC
>NZ_CATWDQ010000021.1:0-33986 GCF_958349595.1 uncultured Phascolarctobacterium sp.
CGCGAAGGCGGCCGTACTGTTGGCGCTGGCGTTGTTGCTGCTATCAACGAATAATCTTTAATTAGATCCCGAATGAGGGGCTAATAAAAGCCCCTCATTTACTTATGTTTATTTGCATGGCCCTGCGATGATGTGAGAGGTTGCTTGCCTGCTAGACAGGGAGATTTTCACGGAGTATGTCCGTTCTTAGAAACGTGGCGATTAGGAGGAAAAATTTTAATGTCAAAATCACAGAAAATCAGAATACGCTTAAAAGCGTATGATCACAAAGCGCTTGATCAAAGTGCTGCAAAAATTGTAGAAACTGCGAAACGTACCGGTGCTCAAGTTTCCGGTCCTATTCCGCTTCCTACTGAAAAAAATATCTATACGATTCTGCGTTCTCCTCATGTAAACAAGGATTCTCGTGAACAATTCGAGATGCGTACCCACAAAAGACTTGTAGACATTCTGGAACCGACTGCGAAGACTGTTGATGCTTTGATGCGTCTTGACCTTCCTGCCGGCGTAGATATCGAGATTAAACTGTAAGGAGGAGGTGCAATAATGGCTAAAGGAATCTTAGGCAAGAAAATTGGTATGACCCAAATTTTTGAAGCTGACGGCAGACTGATCCCTGTTACTGTTGTAGAAGCAGGACCTTGCGTTGTCGTTCAAAATAAAACCGAAGAAACAGACGGTTATAATGCTGTTCAACTTGGTTTTGGCGAAGTTAAAGAAAAACATATGACCAAACCGATGAAAGGCCATTTTGACAAAGCCGGCGTAACTCCGGTTAAATTTGTCAAAGAATTGCGGTTGTCTGCTCCTTCTGAATATACAGTCGGCCAACAAATCACTGCTGACATTTTTGCTGCCGGGGAACTGATTGATGCAACCGGTATTTCCCGCGGTAAAGGCTTTGCAGGCACTATTAAGCGCCACAATTTCGCTCGTGGTCCTATGAAGCACGGTTCCAAATCCCATCGTGAGCCCGGTTCCATGGGTCCTATGCATTCCGGTCCTGGCGGTAGAGTAATCAAAGGCAAAAAATTGCCTGGCCGTATGGGTAATGCACAAGTAACTGTTCAACGTTTGACTGTTGCTAAAGTTGATGTTGAACGTAATCTTATTTTGGTTAAAGGCTCCATTCCTGGTGCCGCTGGTTCTTTTGTTGTAATTAAAGAAACAGTAAAACCTAATAAATAAGAGCGTAAGCGAAAGAAAGGAGGATGCTTCTAATGCCGAAGTTATCAGTATATAACATCGCCGGTCAAGCTACCGGTGAAGAAATAGAATTGAATGATCTCGTGTTTGGCGTTGAATTTAATGAAGCTGTTGTACATCAAGCAATTGTTATGCAACAGGCTGCTGAACGTCAAGGCACTTCTGCTACCAAAACCCGCGGTATGGTTCGCGGCGGCGGTCGCAAACCGTGGAGACAAAAAGGCACCGGCCGCGCTCGCAGCGGTTCTACCCGTTCTCCGATTTGGGTAGGTGGCGGTACCACTTTTGGTCCCCAACCTCGCAGTTATGCGAAAAAAATGCCCCGCAAGGCTCGTCGTTTAGCAATCCGTTGCGCATTGTCCGCAAAAGTTGCTGCCGGTGAACTGGTTATTGTTGAGGGCTTGAGCTTTGATGCTCCTAAAACTAAAAATGTTGTGACGATGCTGTCTGCTTTTGACGCTGCTGATAAAAAAGCTTTGCTCATTACTGACGGTGCCAATGAGAACGTTGAGCTGTCTTCCCGCAACATCCCGAAAGTCACTGCACTTTCCAACGGTTGCCTGAACTGCTTCGATCTGCTTCACAACAATAAAGTGTTCTTGGCAAAAGACGCTGTAGCTAAAATTGAGGAGGTGCTCGCATAATGGCTGCTAACCCTCGCGATATTTTACTCCGTCCGATCATTACTGAAAAAACTTCCGTAATGCTTCAAGACAACAAATATACTTTCCAAGTTCCTTTGACTGCTAACAAAGTGGAAATCCGTCAGGCAGTTGAACAAATTTTCAAAGTTAAAGTGTTAAGCGTAAATACTGTCCGCGTATTTGGCAAAACCAAACGCATGGGCAAATACGTTGGCAAACGTTCCGATTATAAGAAAGCAATCGTGAAGCTTGCTGAAGGCAATACGATTCCCATTTTCGAAGGAATGTAATTTGACGTAATAAGGAGGCAAATTAAATGGCTATTAAAAGCTTTAATCCGTATTCTCCTTCGAGACGCTTCATTACAGTGTCAACCTTCGAAGAGATTACAACTGATAAGCCTTACCGTCCGCTGGTTGAAAAGCTGCAAAAACACGCAGGCCGTAACAATACCGGTAAAATGACTGTTCGTCATCAGGGCGGCGGTAATAAAAGACAATATCGTATCATCGATTTCAAACGCAATAAAGACGGTGTTCCGGCTCGCGTTGCTACCGTTGAATATGATCCTAACCGTAATGCACGTATCGCTTTAGTAAATTATGCTGACGGCGAAAAACGTTATATCCTCGCTCCTTTAGACCTTAAAGTTGGCGATGTTATCGAAAGCGGTCCTGAAGCTGATATTAAAATCGGCAACTGCCTGCCTTTGAAAAACATGCCGCTTGGTACTACGGTCCACAATGTTGAGCTCAAAATCGGTAAAGGCGGCCAAATGGTTCGCAGTGCTGGTACTTCCGCTCAGCTGATGGCTAAAGAAGGCGATTATGCTCTGCTCCGTCTCCCTTCCGGTGAGATCCGCAAAGTACATATCAACTGCCGCGCAACTATCGGTCAGGTTGGTAATATCGACGCTGAAAACATCTGCATTGGTAAAGCAGGCCGTTCCCGTTGGCTCGGTATTCGTCCGGCTAACCGCGGTGTTGTAATGAATCCGAACGACCATCCGCATGGTGGTGGTGAAGGTCATTCTCCTGTTGGTCGTAAACGTCCTGTTACTCCTTGGGGTAAATGTGCATTTGGTACTCGTACTCGCAAAGAGAAAAAAGCTTCTAGCAAATTAATCGTAAAACGTAGAACGAAATAATTACAAGGATAGAGAAAGGAGGCTAACCTAGTGTCCAGATCAATCAAAAAAGGACCGTATGTCCATGCAAGTCTTCAAAAGAAGATTGAAGCGCTCAACGCTTCTAACGATAAAAAAGTCGTAAAAACATGGTCTCGCAGCTCCACTATTCTTCCGGATTTCTTGGGCCATACTATTGCTGTTCATGATGGACGTAAACATGTGCCTGTATTTATCACTGAAGATATGGTAGGCCACAAACTAGGAGAATTTGCTCCTACACGTACTTACAAAGGCCATGCCGATAAGAGTACATCTTTAAAATAAGGGGAAAGGGGGCACAATAACATGGAAGCAAAAGCTATTGCAAGATATGTTCGCATCGCGCCGCGCAAACTGCGTATCGTGATTGATCTTATCCGCGGCAAATCTGTGGGTGAAGCATTCGCGATCCTCAAACATACCCCTAAGGTTGGTTCTGAGGTTATTGAAAAAGTATTGCGCAGTGCAGTTGCAAATGCTGAACATAACAATGATATGAATGTGGATAATCTGATCGTATCTTCCTGCTTTGTAGATCAAGGTCCGACCATGAAAAGAATCCATCCGCGTTCCCGTGGACAGGCGTTCAAAATCTTGAAACGTTCTAGCCACGTAACCGTTGCTGTTAAAGAAAAATAATATCCCGGAAAAAGGAGGGAAAAGATAGTGGGTCAAAAAGTTAATCCGCATGGTCTCCGCGTAGGTATTATCAAAGATTGGGATTCCAAATGGTATGCTGACAAAGACTATGAGAAATTCTTATTAGAAGATATTAAAATTCGTGAATTCATTAAAGAAAAACTGTTCTTGTCCGGCATCTCTAAAGTAGAAATCGAACGCGCTTCGAATAGAGCCCGCATCTCTATCCATACTGCTAAACCTGGTATGGTAATCGGTCGTCAGGGCAGCAATATTGAATTGCTGAAAAACGACTTGAAAAAAATGACCGACAGCGTAATTGATATCAATATCGTTGAGGTAAAAACCCCGGATATGGACGCAACTTTGGTTGCAGAGAACATTGCATCTCAGCTGGAACGCCGTATCGCTTTCCGCCGTGCAATGAAACAGTGTGTTGGCCGTACCATGCGCATGGGCGCTAAAGGTATTAAAGTTCAGGTTGGCGGTCGTCTGGGCGGTGCTGAAATCGCTCGCAGCGAAAGCTATCGTGAAGGCAGCATTCCTCTGCACACTCTGCGTGCTGATATTGATTATGGCACAGCAGAAGCTCATACTACTTATGGCCGCATCGGCGTAAAAGTATGGATCTACAAAGGTGAAGTCCTTCCTGAAAGCAAAGAAGTAGCGCAAGCTGCTCCGGTTAAGGAGGCATAAACTAATGTTATTACCGAAGAGAGTTAAACATCGTAAACAACATAGAGGCCGTATGACTGGTCGTGCAATGCGCGGTAACAAAATCGCTCATGGCGAGTATGGCCTGGTAGCATTGGAACCCGCATGGATCACCAATCGTCAGATCGAAGCAGCTCGTATCGCGATGACACGTTATATCAAACGTGGCGGTCAAGTATGGATTCAAATTTTCCCGGACAAACCGATCACTGCAAAACCTGCTGAAACTCGTATGGGTAGTGGTAAAGGTTCCCCTGAATATTGGGTAGCAGTAGTTAAACCCGGTCGCGTTATGTTCGAAATGAACGGAGTTAGCGAAGAGATCGCTAAAGAAGCTATGCGTCTTGCTAGCCACAAATTACCTATCAAATGTAAATTTGTGACCCGCGCACAGCAAGAAGCCGAAGCTGCCGCACAAGAAAAGGGTGGTGAAGCTTAATGAAAACAACAGAAATTCGTGAAATGTCTGCTTCCGAGTTGGACAGCAAATTGGCTGGTTTGAAAGAAGAACTTTTCAACCTGCGTTTTCAAATGGCAACCGGACAATGTGAGAATCCGATGAAAATTCGCGAAGTCAAAAAGTCTATTGCCCGTATCAAGACCATTCAGCGTCAACGCGAGTTAAATGCCTGAGTGTGTTTGAAGTATGAAGAAGGAGGAAACAGTCGTGACCGAAGAAAGAAACGCACGTGTTACCCGTATCGGTAAAGTTGTCAGCGACAAAATGCAGAAAACTGTTGTAGTTGCTATTGAGCGTTTTGTTCAACATCCGCTTTACAAAAAAGGTGTAAAACATACTATCAAATTCAAAGCTCATGATGAAAATAACGAAGCGCATATTGGCGACGTAGTTCAAATTATGCAAACTCGTCCGCTTTCCAAAGATAAATGCTGGCGTGTTATTGAAATTTTAGAGCGTGCAAAATAAGATATTGTCGATCAGATAAATTGGCAAGGGAGGGAAAACCATGATACAACAACAAACCATTCTTAATGTTGGTGACAATACTGGCGCTAAGAAAGTTATGTGCATTCGCGTATTGGGCGGTTCTTACCGTAAATATGCTAACATTGGTGACGTGATCGTATGCGCTGTTAAAGATGCATCACCCGGTGGCGTTGTAAAAAAAGGTGACGTAGTAAAAGCAGTTGTTGTTCGTTCTGCAAAGGGCGTTCGTCGTCCTGACGGTTCTTATATCCGCTTCGACGAAAACGCAGCAGTTGTAATTAAAGACGATAAGAGCCCGCGCGGCACCCGTATTTTCGGGCCTGTTGCTCGTGAACTTCGCGATAAAGATTTCATGAAAATCATTTCTCTGGCACCGGAAGTGCTGTAAGAAATCTGATAATGCACATAAGGAGGTGTTCCTGAAATGACTGCAGCAATCAAAATGCATGTAAAAAAAGGCGATACCGTTTTGGTTTTGTCCGGCAAAGATAAAGGCAAAGAAGGCAAGATCATTGAAGCTCTGCCTAAAAAGGCTAAAGTAGTCGTTGAAGGCGTAAATAAAGTAAAACGCCATACAAAACCGTCTCAGGCTAATCCCCAAGGCGGCATCATTACCAAAGAAGCTGCTATTGCTTCTTCCAAAGTAATGTTAGTATGCCCGGCTTGTAAAAAAGCTACTCGTATTAAAAAGACCGCAGTTTCCGGCAGCTTCGTAAGAACTTGCAAAAAATGCGGCGAAGTAATCGATAAATAAGATTCCGGGAAAGGAGGAAATTTTGAATGGCAAAAACAAGATTGCAAGAAAAGTATTTGTCCGAAGCTGTTAAAGGCATGATGGATAAATTCAACTATAAAAACATTATGGAAATCCCTAAAATCGAAAAAGTTGTCATCAATATGGGTATCGGTGAAGCTGTAGCTAACAGCAAAGCATTAGATTCTGCTGTTGCAGATCTGACTTTGATCGCTGGTCAAAGACCGGTCATTACTAAAGCTAAAAAATCCATTGCAGCTTTTAAATTGCGTCAAGGGATGCCGATCGGTACCAAAGTTACCCTGCGCGGTGACCGCATGTATTACTTCCTTGATAAGTTGATGAACATTGCTCTTCCGCGCGTACGCGATTTTCGCGGCGTAAACCCCACTGCTTTTGACGGTCGTGGCAACTACGCATTGGGCATGAAAGAACAATTGATTTTCCCGGAAATTGAATATGATAAGATCGATAAAGTCCGTGGAATGGATATCATCATTGTTACTACCGCTAAGACTGACGAGGAAGCCAGAGAATTACTCAGACTCCTCGGAATGCCGTTCAGCGCATAAGTGAGGAGGGAATACCTTGGCTAAAAAAGCCCTGATTGAAAAATGGAAAAATGAGCCGAAATTTGAAGTTCGCCGTTATAATCGCTGCAAGGTTTGCGGCAGACCACATGGCTATATGCGTAAATTCGGTCTCTGCCGTATCTGCTTCCGTGAATACAGCTACCAAGGCGCTATTCCGGGAGTAACCAAAGCTAGCTGGTAAAACAGCAAATTAGGAAGGAGGGTATTTAAGTATGGTAATGACTGACCCGATTGCCGATATGCTTACCCGTATTCGTAACGCAAACTCGGTTCATCACGATAAAGTTGAAATCCCCGGCTCCAAAATCAAAGTAGCTATTGCTGAGATTTTGAAAGCTGAAGGTTTCATTAAAGATTTTGAAGTACTTGCCGATAGCAAACAAAATGTTATCCGCGTCAGCCTGAAATACGGTGCTAATAAGGAAAAAGTTATTTCCGGCATCAAACGTATTTCTAAGCCCGGCTTGAGAGTATACTCTCAAAAAGATCAGCTGCCCAGAGTCCTTGGCGGCCTCGGTATCGCAGTGATTTCCACTTCTCAAGGTCTGATGACCGATAAAGCTGCCCGTAAGGCTGGTCTTGGTGGAGAAGTGCTGGCATACGTCTGGTAATACTTGAAAGATAGGAGGTGCTCATAAGTGTCTAGAATTGGTAAACAACCAATTACTGTACCCGCTAACGTTACAGTTACTATTGAAAATAATCTGGTTACCGTAAAAGGTCCTAAAGGCGAATTATCTCGCCAAATCAATAAAGATATGAAATTGACTCTGGAAAACGGCGTACTGACTGTTGAACGTCCGAGTGATGAAAAAACTCATCGTTCTATGCACGGTCTCTCCCGTACCCTGATCAACAACATGGTTGTCGGTGTAACCACCGGTTTCAGCAAATCTTTGGAAATTGCCGGTGTCGGTTATCGTGCCGCTAAACAAGGCAATAACATCAATTTTACTCTCGGGTTCTCGCATCCGGTAGTAAAAGAGCCGCCTGCAGGTATTACTTTTGAAGTTCCTGCTCCTAACAAAATCGTTGTCAGCGGCGCAGACAAAGAAAAAGTCGGCGCAGTTGCAGCTGAAATCCGCACTCTGCGTCCCCCTGAACCCTATAAAGGCAAAGGTATTCGTTATGAAGGCGAATATGTACGCCGTAAGATGGGTAAAGCTGGCGCTAAAGGCAAGAAGTAATTTCTAAAAGAAGGGAGTGAAACTCTTGCTTAACAGAGTTGATAAAAATGAGAAACGTCAAAAACGTCATCTCCGTTCTCGTCAATATATTATCGGTACGGCAGAAAAACCTCGTTTGAATGTATATCGTTCCTTGTCCAATATTTATGCACAAGTGATTAACGATGTGACAGGCGAAACGATTGTTGCTGCCAGCACTGTTGAGAAAGACTTGAAGGCTAACTACGGCGGCAACATTGAAGCTGCTAAAGCAGTTGGCAAAGCTATTGCTGAAAAAGCTATGGCTAAAGGCATTAAGGAAGTTGTATTTGATCGTGGCGGTTACCTGTACACCGGTCGCGTAGCTGCTTTGGCAGACGCGGCTCGTGAAGCTGGACTGCAATTCTAATAGAAGGAGGAATAAAAGTGGCGAATTTCGAAAAACAAGAAAGCGACTTAAAAGAGAAAGTCGTATTCATCAACCGCGTTGCAAAGGTTGTTAAAGGCGGACGTCGTTTCTCCTTCTCCGCACTCGTTGTAGTTGGTGACGAAAACGGTCATGTAGGTATGGGCCTTGGTAAAGCTGCCGAAGTTCCGGAAGCTATCCGTAAAGGCGTTGAAGATGCCAGAAAGAACATGATTACTGTTCCTATGGTTGGTACTTCCATTCCTCATGAAATCATTGGTGTGTTCGGCGCAGGCCGCGTGTTCTTGAAACCGGCAGCAGAAGGTACCGGCGTTATCGCTGGCGGCCCTGTTCGTGCCGTACTTGAATTGGCAGGCGTACGTGATATCTTGACCAAATGTCAAGGTTCTAATAACCCTAACAATGTTGTTCGTGCAACTTTGGAAGGTTTGAAATCCCTGAAAAGTGCTGAAGCTGTTGCAGCTCTGCGCGGAAAAACCGTACAAGAATTACTTGGCTAAGGAGGTAGCATGATGGAACAAGTTAAAATCACGCTGACCCGTAGCTTGATCGGTTACCCGCAGGATCAACGCGCAACCGTAAAGGCTCTGGGCTTAGGAAAAATCAATTCTACTGTTGTTAAAAACGACACCCCGACTATTCGCGGTATGATTCACAAAGTTGAACATCTTGTGAAAGTTGAAAAAGTTGAAGCTTAAAACAAGGAGGTGTGCTACAGATGAATTTGCATGAATTATCTCCCGCTCCGGGATCTAAAAGAGCCTCCGTTCGCGTTGGCCGTGGTCTCGGTTCCGGACTTGGTAAAACATCTGGCAAAGGTCAAAAAGGACAGAAATCCCGCTCCGGCGGTGTAAAGCGTCCTGGTTTTGAAGGTGGTCAAAAGCCTTTGTATCTGCGTTTGCCTAAACGTGGATTCTATAATAGATTTGGCATGAATTATGTCGAAATCAATGTTGGTAGTCTCAATTGCTTTGAAGACGGTACAGTAGTTGAACCCGTAATGCTGATCGAACACGGCATGATCAAAAACATTCGTGATGGTGTTCGTATCCTCGGCAACGGTGAGCTTACTAAAAAACTCACAGTTCAAGCTATGGGCTTCAGCAAATCTGCTGAAGAAAAGATTATTGCTGCCGGCGGAAAAGTAGAGGTGATCTAAGTGTTCGCAGCCCTCGCTAATATTTTCAGAATTACGGAACTCAGGCAAAAAGTTGTATTTACTCTCGCCATGTTCATCGTTTTTCGGGCTGGAACACATATCCCTGTTCCTGGCGTTAACGTAGCCATGATCGAGCAGCTCTTCCAAAGCGGTAATTTGTTTGGCCTGCTTGATATGTTCTCCGGCGGCGCCTTGAGCAAATTCTCAATTTTTGCTATGAGTATTACTCCATATATCAATGCGTCCATTATCCTTCAATTATTAAAGGTCGTTGTTCCTACTTTGGAGCAATGGTCTAAAGAAGGTGTGGAAGGCCAGAAAAAGGTTACTCAGCTGACCCGCGGCGGTACAGTTCTGCTTGGTTTTATCCAGGCTTTAGGTATGGCTTACGGTCTGAGATCGGCAATCAATAACCCCGGGATCATGTCGATTCTGTTGATTGCGATCAGTTTAACTGCTGGTACGGTATTTTTGATGTGGATCGGTGAACAGATCACTTCTAAAGGTATCGGCAACGGTATCTCACTGATCATCTTCGCTGGTATCGTTTCCAGACTTCCTGATGGAATGCATGTTATTTTCCAATATCTGCAAGCCGGCACGGTTAACATTCTGAACGTGATTTTGTTCGCGGTGATTGCTTTGGCGATGATTGTCTTTGTTGTAGCGATCTCTCAAGGTATTCGCAAAATCCCGGTTCAATATGCAAAACGTGTTGTTGGCCGTAAAATGTATGGTGGTCACACCAGCTACATTCCTTTAAAGGTCAACCAGGCAGGCGTAATTCCGATCATCTTTGCATCCTCCGTGCTGATGTTTCCGGTTACGATTGGCCAGTTTGTAGACATTCCCTGGGTAAAAACTGTTGCAGGCTGGTTTGCATGGGGTACTCCTCTTCAAACTACTTTGTATGTATTGATGATCTTATTCTTCACTTACTTCTATACCGCTGTAAGCGTGAATATAGCTGAAATGTCGGATAATATCAAAAAATATGGCGGTTTTATTCCCGGACTGCGTCCTGGCAAACCGACAACTGATTACTTGGATAAAATCATGTCCAGAATCACTCTGGCTGGCGCTATCTTTCTTGCATTGATTGCCCTGATGCCGAATGTTGTTGGTTGGATCACTGGTATAGAGGGTATCTATTTCGGTGGTACGGCCCTTTTGATCGTAGTCGGTGTTGCATTGGATACGATGAAACAGGTAGAGTCTTTGGTTTTGATGCGTCATTACCAGGGCTTTATGAAATAGGAGGAAGATTAGAATGTTTATTCTTTTGATGGGACCTCCGGGTGCCGGCAAAGGCACTCAAGCAGAAAAACTCATTGCTGAATACAAAATTCCGCATATCTCCACTGGTGATATGTTCCGTGCCGCTGTTAAGCAGGGTACAGAATTAGGTAAAGAAGCAAAAAGATACATGGACGCCGGCGGCCTCGTGCCCGACGTCGTTACCATCGGTATCGTTCGCGAAGGCTTAGCCAAACCCGAATGTGCCAATGGCTTTATCCTGGATGGATTTCCAAGAACCGAAGAGCAGGCTGTTGCCCTCGACGGCATTTTAACTGATCTGGGCATTAAATTGACCGGTGTGGTTAATATCGTAGTTCCTGACGCTGAGCTTGTAGGCAGGGTTACCGGCAGACGTATCTGCAAGGCCTGCGGCGCTACATATCATGTAGAATACAATCCCAGTAAGGTGGAAGGTATGTGCGATAAATGCGGCGGCGCGTTGTATCAACGTGACGACGATAAAGAAGAAACTGTAAAAAATCGTTTGCAGGCATATCATTCGCAAACGGAACCGTTGATCGAGTACTACAAAAAACAAGGCGTATATCATGAAATCGATGGCCTGCAGGAAATCGGCAAAGTTTACGCTGATGTTAAAGCTAGTCTCGGGGCGCTGAAGTAAGGAGGTAAAACGCTGTGTCCAAACAAGACGTAATTGAAGTTGAAGGCACAATCTTAGAATCCCTACCGAACGCCATGTTCCAAGTTAAATTGGAAAACGGTCATGTGATTCTGGCACACATATCCGGTAAGATACGTATGAACTTCATCAAAATTTTGCCTGGCGATAGGGTTACTGTCGAGCTTACTCCGTACGATTTAAGTCGTGGAAGAATTACTTATCGGTTCAAATAACCAAAGACAGGCAAGAGGAGGTTTAAAATATGAAAGTCAGACCGTCTGTTAAACCAATATGTGAAAAATGCAAAGTCATTAAACGCAAAGGCCATGTAATGGTAATTTGCGAAAACCCGAAACATAAACAAAAACAAGGCTAAGAAGGAGGTGCAGCGTTAATGGCACGTATTGCTGGTGTCGATTTACCTAGAGACAAACGTATTGAATACGCACTGCCGTACATTTATGGCATCGGTCTTACCCTGTCTCGTGAGATCCTGAGCAAAACCGGTATCAATCCTGATACCCGCGTTCGCGATCTGACAGAGGAAGAAGTTGCAAAACTTCGTGAAACTATCGATGGTGATTATAAAGTAGAAGGTGACCTCCGCCGTGAGGAATCCCTCAATATAAAACGCCTGATTGAAATTGGTAGCTATCGCGGCCGCAGACATCGTATGGGCTTGCCCGTTCGTGGTCAAAATACCAAAAACAATGCTCGTACTCGCAAAGGTCCGAAACGTACTATTGCAGGTAAGAAGAAATAATCAGTGAGGGAGGGATAAACGAGTGGCTGGTAAAAAAGTTGTTCGCAACAAAAAGAAAGTAAGTAAAAATATCGAAAGTGGCGTAGCTCATATTCGTTCCACTTTCAATAATACTATCGTTACTATTGCCGATACAAACGGCAATGTACTCAGCTGGGCATCTGCAGGCGGCTTAGGCTTCCGCGGTTCCCGTAAAAGCACTCCGTTTGCTGCTCAAATGGCTGCTGAAGAAGCAACCAAGGCTGCAATGGAACATGGCTTGAAACAAGTTGAAGTATTCGTTAAAGGCCCCGGCGCTGGTCGTGAAGCAGCTATTCGTGCTCTTCAGGCTGCAGGTCTCGAAGTTAACTCCATTAAAGACGTTACTCCGATTCCTCACAACGGCTGCCGCCCGCCGAAACGCAGAAGAGTTTAATTTATTGGAGGTGTACCCGCTAAATGGCAAGATATACTGAGGCTGTATGCCGTCAATGCCGTCGCGAAGGCGCAAAACTGTTCCTCAAAGGTGACAGATGCTACAGCGACAAATGCGCTTTTGCTGTTCGCTCCTATGCTCCTGGTCAGCATGGTCAAGCACGCAAAAAAGTATCTGAGTACGGTATTCAGTTACGTGAAAAACAAAAAGCACGCCGTATTTACGGTATGTTAGAACGTCAATTCCATAATACCTTCGTTAAAGCCGAAAAACAAAAAGGTATTACAGGTGAAAACCTGCTCGTTCTTCTGGAAAGAAGAATGGACAATGTAGTTTACCGTCTTGGCCTGGCTGATAGCCGCAGCCAAGCTCGTCAACTGGTAACTCATGGTCATATCGCTGTTAACGGCAAACGTCTTGATATCGCTTCCGCTTTAGTAAAAGCCGGCGACGTTATCAGCGTTATGGAAAACAGCCGTGGTAAAGAATACTTCAAAGGTATGGCTGAAACCCTGGCTTCTAAAACTACTCCTGCCTGGCTCGTTCTCGATGCACAAGGCTTGAGCGGTAAAGTTGATCGTTTCCCGACCCGTGAGGAAATCGATGTTCCTATCGAAGAACATCTCATTGTTGAGTTGTACTCTAAATAATTAGTTGAACATCTGCCACCCAACATTAGGCGTATTGTGGTAATACGCACGAGAAGGAGGCTTTCCGCATGATCGAAATAGAAAAACCTAAAATGGTCACCGCTGAGATCAGCGATGACGGCCGCTACGGCAAATTTGTATGGGAACCGTTGGAAAGAGGCTATGGTATTACGCTGGGCAACAGCCTGCGCAGAGTATTGCTTTCTTCCCTGCCCGGTGCTGCAGTTACAGCTGTTAAAATTGACGGCGTGCTGCATGAATTCTCTACAATTCCAGGCGTAAGAGAAGATGTTGCGGATATCATCCTCAACATCAAGGCTCTTTGCCTTAAAGTAAGCAGTGATGAACCGAAAACTTTACGTATCGAATGCAGCGGCGAGCAAGAAGTTACCGCAGCAGACATCCTTGTTGATGCCGACGTAGAGATTTTGAATCCTGATCTGCATATTGCTACCTTGGACAAAGATGCGAAACTCGATATGGAGATTTCCATCGACAAGGGGCTGGGCTATGTTCCTGCTGATAAGAACAAACGCCCGGATCAACCGATTGGTATGATTCCTGTGGATTCCATTTATTCTCCGATCACGAGAGTAAAATTTGGCGTTACCGATACTCGTGTTGGTAATGTTACCAATTATGACAAGCTGACTTTAGAAGTTTGGACTGACGGCAGCGTTGAGCCAGATGAAGCAATCAGCATGGCATCCAGTATCATGATTGATTACCTGAAGTTGTTCCAAACCGGTACCGCTGCTTCCAGCAGTATGGTCACCGTAGTTGGCAGTACTGAGACCGCTCCGGTCGAAGAACCTGTCCAAGCAGGTCCTGGTTCCGTTTCCATTGACGATCTTGATTTGTCCGTACGTTCCAACAACTGCTTGAGACGTGCCGGCATCAATACCGTTGATGAACTGGTTCAAAAGACCGAAGAAGACATGATGAAAGTACGTAACTTAGGTCGTAAATCCCTCGATGAGGTTAAGAAGAAATTAGCCGATTTGGGACTGGCTTTACGCAATAGTGACGAAGAATAAGAAGGGGGTCGGAAACGAATGGCATACAGAAAACTGGGCCGTAATTCCAGCAACCGTAAAGCTTTGTTTCGCAGCATTTTGAGCTCCTTCATCAAACACGAGAGAATTGAAACTACTGTGACTAAAGCTAAGGAAGTCAGCAGCCATGTAGCCAAATTGATTACTTTGGCTAAACAAGGCGACTTGCATGCCCGTCGTCAGGTTCTTGCAGTTCTCGTCGATGAAGAAGCTACCAGAAAGCTTTTTGATGAAATCGCTCCGAAATATGCAGAAAGACAAGGCGGCTTTACTCGTATTTACAGAGTAGGTCCTCGTCGCGGTGACGCTGCTGAAATGGCAATTATCGAGCTTGTTTAAAATAAGCATAAAAAACCGGGAACTTTTGTTCCCGGTTTTTTTATTATTGTTAGCGCGTAATTCTTAATGGGACACAGTTAATTCACAAGTGGCATTAGCGGTACCGGATAAAAAAGTTGTATAATATTTATATAAGAATTATATAGATATGTGAGGAATAATTTATGAGAGTTAATGAAGATAATCCATTGGGCAGCGAAAAAATAGTCAGGCTGCTGCATGACTTTGCTTTGCCCAGCATTATAGCGATGTTAGTAGGAGCTTTATATAATATTGTCGATCAGTTTTTTATAGGGCGCAGTGTAGGTATGTATGGTAATGCGGCGACTAATGTCGCATTGCCGCTGACTACTGTTTGTACGGCACTGGGGCTGCTTTTTGGCGTTGGCGGTGCGTCGAATTTCAATTTGAAAATGGGCGCAGGCAAACGCGAGGAAGCGGCCAAATATATTGGTAATTCCATAACCCTGCTTGTAGGCAGTGGGGTGGCACTGGCGGTATTTGTTTTAGTTTTTTTAAAACCGCTGATGATTGCTTTTGGCGCAACGGATATAGTTTTAAAATATGCGCTTATTTTTGCCGGGATCAATTGTCTGGGGTTCCCCTTTTTGATTTTAGGAACAGGAGGCAGCACACTGGTCCGTGCTGACGGCAGTCCAAAATATTCAATGACCTGTATGCTGACCGGCGCTTTTATCAACCTGATCCTGAATCCGTTATTTGTCTTTGTCATGGGCTGGGGCATTGCCGGCTCAGCCTCTGCTACTGTTATCGGACAGGTTATTTCCGGCCTGATGGTAGCAGGCTATCTGCGAAAATTTAAAACATTGCCTCTTGGTAAAAGTGATTTGCTGTTGACATGGCAGCGTTCCAAAATGATATCGGCATTGGGAGCTGCCAGCTGTTTTAATCAATTTGCAATTATGGTCGTGCAGATAACACTGAATAATACACTGACTCATTATGGTGCAGATTCGATATATGGCAGCGAGATACCTTTGGCCTGTTCAGGGATCATTACCAAGGTAAATATGATCTATTTCTCGATCATCATTGGCTTGTCACAGGGCTTGCAGCCGATAGTCAGCTTTAACTATGGTGCCAAAAAATACGGGCGCGTCATCGAAGCTTACCGTTTGACATTGCTGATAGGTACAGTAGTGTCTGTGATTGCTTTTGCCTGTTTTCAGCTTTTCCCGCGGCAGATCATTGGTTTTTTCGGCGAAGGTTCAGAAGCTTATTATCAGTTTGCGGAGGAATATTTCCGCATTTATCTGTTTTTCACCTTTTTAGATTGTATCCAGCCTATTTCTTCTAATTTCTTTACCTCTATTGGCAAAGCGACTAAAGGCATTATCCTTTCTTTGACCAGGCAGATTATTTTTCTGCTGCCGCTGATCGTCATTCTGCCGTTGTTCTGGGGTATCAACGGCGTTATGTACGCAGGTATGACGGCTGATTTTGCGGCTGCTGTTCTGGCCACCTATTTAGGCTGGCGGGAGGTGCGGTTGATGCGCAGCTGGATGCAGGCTGGGAAACAGTAAGAACTTTGTCAGAAAGCGGGAGGTTTTGAGATGAAAAACAATGAGTTGAAGATCAAAATGTATGCATTTACTGTGGATTGCACAGATCCTTACGCCTTAGCTAAATTCTATGCGGAACTGCTTACCTGGGAAATACCTTTTTATGACGAGAACTGGGCCTGTATAGGCGCTCCCGGAACTGCTCAGGGTGCCTATCCGGGAATACTTTTTCAACGTAACCCGGAATATCGCCCGCCCGTATGGCCTGAAGAAGCAGGAGCTCAGCAGCAGATGGCACATTTGGATTTTGCCGTTAATGATTTAGAAGCGGCAGTTCAACATGCAATCGGCTGCGGAGCAGTAATGGCAGCCAAACAGTTTTCTGAAGACTGGCGTGTGATGCTTGACCCCGAGGGACATCCTTTTTGCCTGTGCCAGATGAAGGCTGTTTTTGAAAGTGATAAATTTGCGTTGTTATAGAAGGGCAGGAGTCTGGTAAAGGCTGCTTTCATTTCTCATGATAATACTTTTACAGGTGGCACATTCTGCAGACGATGCAAGGATGAACAATATATGCAGAAGCTGAAAAATAAGATCCGGAAATTTTCCGGGTCTTATTTTTGTAAAGTTAACCGAGTGTGCTGGAGGCGGTTGACGTACCTGGGCTGGAATAATATAATATAAAGGTACTGAATTAAGCGGAGGTTTGCCATGCAAACTATAATTGAAGTAAAAAATTTAACGCATATCTATACAGACAGTGAAAATAAAGAAATAAAAGCCCTGGATGGTATCAATTTAGAAATCAGACAGGGTGAATTTGTTGCCGTGATCGGTGCCAATGGCAGTGGTAAAAGTACTTTGGCACGTCATTTCAACGCTCTGCAGCGCCCCAGTGAAGGTGTATGTCTGGTCGAGGGAATGGACACTACGGTAGAAGAAAATCTTTGGAATATTCGCCAGCATGTAGGGATGGTGTTTCAAAATCCTGATAATCAGATCGTAGCGGCAATTGTTGAGGAAGACGTTGCTTTTGGGCCGGAAAATATCGGTGTGCCGACTGCTGAAATAAGAACCAGAGTCGACGCGGCGCTGGCGGCGGTAGGCATGAGCGATTATGCCCGGCATGCGCCGCATCTGCTTTCCGGCGGGCAGAAACAGCGTGTGGCGATCGCAGGTGTTTTGGCATTGGAACCCAAATGCATTGTTTTGGACGAGCCGACGGCAATGCTCGATCCTCAGGGCCGCAAAGAAATAGTAACTACCGTCAAAAAATTGAACCGGGAAAAAGGTATTACGGTAGTTTATATAACTCATTACATGGAAGAAGCGCTGCAGGCTGACAGGATCATCGTGATGGGTGAAGGCAAGATCCAAATGCAGGGAACGCCGAAAGAGGTGTTCAGCCATGTGCGTGAATTATATACTTTAGGACTGGAAGCTCCCCTGGCGGCGAAAGTTGCCGATGATTTGCGGCAAAGCGGACTGGATTTACAGCAGGGGATTATTACAAATGAGGAGTTGGCTGAAAGCATATGCCGATAACATTAGAAAACGTTGAATTTACATATATGGCTAAAACACCGTATGAACGCAAGGCTTTGCAGGGTGTTTCGCTGACAGTGGACAAAGGTGAGTTCGTTGCTGTGATCGGGCATACCGGCAGTGGAAAATCGACTTTAGTTCAGCACCTGAACGGTCTTTTAAAGCCGTCAGCAGGTAAAGTAACTATTGACGGACTGGATATCAGCGGCAAAGGAGAAGCTGTAAAAAAAGCCAGGCATCAGGTAGGCATGGTTTTTCAATATCCTGAGCATCAGATTTTTGCGGAAACTGTTTTTGAAGATATTGCTTTCGGCCCGCGCAATAAGGGCATGCAGGAGGACGAGGTTGAGCGGCAGGTCCAAGACGCGATGAAATTTGTCGGACTTGACTTTGAAACCTTTGCCAGCCGTTCACCGTTTCAGCTTTCCGGCGGACAGATGCGCCGTGTGGCGATTGCCGGTGTCGTAGCAATGGATCCTGATTATCTGATTTTGGACGAACCGTCTGCCGGCCTTGATCCGCGTTCGCGTGATGCAGTTTTTGCAGAGATCATGGCTTTATATAAAAAACGCCGGATGGCGGTGATTTTAGTTACACACAGCATGGAAGAAGCAGCCCGTTACAGTAACCGGCTGCTGGTAATTTCCGGCGGGAAGGTCATTTTGGACGGAACGCCAGCGGAGATCTATCAGAACCATAAGAAAGAACTTTTGGCGGTAAGTATGGATGTGCCGCAGCTTTTTAAACTCAGTGATGAACTGCGCGCACGCGGTATGGAAATCCAGGCGGATACCATGACTGCGGATGCACTGGAAGCGCAGATCAAAACAGCAAAGGGGTTGGAATAAATGCTGACTGACATTGCGCTTGGACAATATTACCCGGGAAATTCTCTGATTCATAGATTAGACCCAAGAACAAAGATCCTGGTAACATTATTTTTTATCATAGCGATCTTTTTGGCAGCGGGAGCTGTATCCTATGGGATTCTGTGGGGCTTTGTATTCCTGATCATTCTGTTATCGCGTTTACCGCTGCTGCTGGTTTTAAAATCAATAAAGCCGCTGTGGATCATCATTGTTTTGACAATGGCGATCCATATGTTTACAGGGCAGGGTGAAAATATTATTTTTTCCTGGAAGTTTTTTAAGGTGACGCAGGAAGGCTTGGAAATGGGCCTGAAAATGTCGATGCGTCTGATCCTGCTGCTGCTGATCTCGTCGATCCTGACCTTTACCACGTCTCCGATAGTGCTGACTGACGGGATCGAAGCTTTGCTGCGGCCTTTTAAACGTTTGGGCGTACCGGCGCACGAGCTGGCTATGATGATGACGATTGCCTTACGTTTTATTCCTACGCTGCTTGAGGAAACAGACCGGATCATGAAGGCTCAGACTGCACGTGGAGCTGATTTTTCCAGCGGCAACCTGATGCAGCGCGCTAAAAATATGCTGCCGCTTTTGATCCCGCTTTTTATAAGTGCGTTCAGACGGGCCGATGACCTGGCGGTGGCAATGGAGGCACGTTGTTACCGGGGCGGGGAAGGCCGTACCCGCATGCATGAGCTGATGTATTATGGCCGGGACTATGCGGCGCTGACAACGGTGGTTATTTTGATCGGCCTGATGGCGTTTATTCGTTGGGGGAACGCGTTATGCGTACTCTGAAACTGACTTTTGCTTACGACGGTACCAATTATCATGGCTTTCAGAAGCAGGCTAATGCCCTTACAGTGCAGCAGGTGATCGAGGAGAAGCTTTCCTTCCTCTGCGGCGAAAAAATCGTTACAGCCGGTTCTGGGCGCACTGATACAGGTGTGCATGCACGAGGCCAGGTCGTGTCGCTGACAACAAGCGGGACAATTCCTCTGGATAATCTGCTGAAAGCCTGTGCCAGCATCCTGCCGAAGGATATCGTACTTTGGCAGGCTGAGGAAGCAAAGGAGGACTTTCATGCCAGATACAGTGCCTGCTGGAAACGGTACAGCTACAGGATCGTGCAGAACAGATACGATGACCCTTTTCTGCGCAATTATGCTTGGCAGATGCGTGAACGGCTGCAGCTTGAGCAGATGCAGGCCGCGGCACAGCATCTGCTGGGAACGTATGATTTTTCTTTTTTCCGTTCGGCCGGCAGTGTGCCAGGCTCGCCCGTAAAAACTGTTTACCGTGCGGAATGGCTGCCGCAAGGTCAGAGCGGGCTGGAATTCTGCATTGAAGGCGACGGCTTTTTATATCATATGGTGCGCAATATCGTCTGTAGTCTGGTAGAAGTCGGCAGAGGCCTTAAAAGCATCGAAACGTTTAAAAGCGAGTTTGCGGACGGAAAGCGGCATTTTAAGGCTGCGCCGGCACCGCCGCAGGGTCTTTATTTAGATTATGTTGGTTATACGCCGCATACTCGGGCGGATATTGAAAAAATCAGAAAATAATCCTGATTTTACTTGACAAAAAATGTCAAGATGGTTACAATATACATACGTGATTTTACGCCTATCTCCACTAGCCCCGGAGAGAAACGATAAAATTACATCGAACAGGAAATACTTTAGGGAGGGACATAAGGATGAAATCTTTTATGGCTAATCCGTCCAATATCGAACGTAAATGGTTCGTTGTTGACGCAGCTGATAAAACTCTTGGCCGCATGGCAGCCGAAGTTGCAAAAATCCTTCGTGGCAAACACAAACCGACTTTTACTCCGCATATGGATACCGGAGATCATGTAATCATCATCAATGCTGACAAAGTAGTTTTGACCGGTAAAAAACTGGTGCAAAAAGTTTACTTCCGTCATTCCGGTTACCTTGGCGGCGACAGCTACACTAAAGCTGGCGATATGCTCGCTAAGAACCCGGTAAGAATGGTAGAACTCGCAGTTAAAGGCATGATTCCTAAAAATCGCCTGGGCAGCCAGATCTACACCAAACTGCACGTATATGCTGGTCCTGAACACCCGCATGCAGCTCAAAAACCTGAAGCTTTAGAAATCAACGTAAGATAATCCGGAGGAGGAAACGTAAATGGCAGTAGTTACTTATAGTGCGACTGGTCGTCGCAAATCTTCAGTTGCTCGCGTTCGCCTGGTTCCGGGTGAAGGTAAAATCGTTATTAACGGCCGTGAGCTGACCAACTATTTTGGTCTGAAAACTTTGGAACTCATCGTTAACCAACCGCTTGAAATCACCGAAACCAAAGGCAAATACGACGTGCTCGTAAATGTTATTGGCGGCGGCATTTCCGGTCAGGCAGGCGCGATCCGTCATGGTATCGCCCGTGCTTTGCTCGACGTTGACGCTGAATATCGTCCGGCTTTGAAAAAAGCTGGCTTCCTGACTCGCGATCCGCGCGAAAAAGAACGTCGTAAATACGGTCTTAAAAAAGCGCGTAAAGCAAGCCAGTTCTCCAAGCGTTAATCATTTGGAACAAACGTTCAAAACCCGCACAATTTGTGCGGGTTTTCTTTTTTCCAGAAAATATTGAAAAGCTTACTTAAAATCAGTGAAAACAGGCTGTAAAAATGAATACTAGTGTTAGAAACCACAGTAAAATTATGCTTTTTGCTTGCTTTATGTAATTATTTTCACCTGGGAGCCGCTACAGGTCCATATATTTTCTCTTGACAAGTATCTGACAAGTAAGTATAATAACTCTTAACAATTCAAAATTTTTCACCTCAAAGACTGTGAAGGGAATAAGATAAAACTGGCAGGCCTCAGAGAGTCGACGGTTGGTGCAAGTCGATGGCAAAAGTTTTATGGATAGCTCATCCCGGAGTTGTCTGCTCGATATGTAGAGCAGGACGTGTGGCGGCGTTAAGAGCCTGGGCCTTGTTGGAGGCTGATCGAGGGCTGCTGGGCAGCTGAATTAGGGTGGTACCGCGTGGAATAGTTCCTCGCCCCTATGCATTATCGTAGGGAGCGGGGATTTTTTATTACCGCTTCCGAAGTTAGGCCAGTGGGCCTTGATAAACAGAATGGAGGCAAATATTCATGAAACAGGCAAGCAAACAGTATATTCCTTTTCAACCTATCCAGTGGCCAAACCGCCAATGGCCTAATAAAACCATTACCAAAGCGCCGATCTGGTGCAGTGTTGACTTGCGCGACGGTAATCAGGCTTTGGTGACGCCGATGCAGCTGGAAGAAAAGCTGCTGATGTTCAAGACCCTGGTCGATATTGGCTTTAAAGAAATCGAAGTTGGGTTTCCGTCAGCGTCTGAAACCGAATATGAGATTTTGCGTACTTTGATCGAAGGCAATCATATTCCCGATGACGTAACGATCCAGGTACTGGTGCAGGCCCGCCCCGAGCTGATCAAAAAAACTTTTGAAGCAGTCAAAGGCGCGAAGAATGTGATCGTACATTTTTATAACTCTACGTCTACTTTACAGCGCAAAGTAGTATTTAAAGAAGATATGCCAGGCATTATCAAGATCGCTGTGGAAGGCGCTAAGCTTATCCGCCAGCTGACTGAGGAAGAGATTGCCAGCAGCGGCATGAATATCCGCTATGAATATTCTCCCGAAAGCTTTACCGGTACTGAGATCGATTTTGCTATTGAAATCTGCGAGGCGGTAATGGAGACCCTGGGGGCAACAAAAGCTAATCCGATCATTCTGAACCTGCCTTCAACTGTCGAGATGTCGACGCCAAATACATATGCCGATCAGATCGAATATTTCTGCACGAAGATGCGCAACAGAGAAGCTGCTATTATCAGCATCCATCCGCATAATGACCGCGGTACAGGGGTTGCAGCGGCTGAACTGGCCCTACTGGGCGGTGCGGACCGCATTGAAGGCACCTTGTTTGGCAACGGTGAGCGTACCGGTAACCTGGATATCGTGACGGTGGCTTTGAATATGTATACTCAGGGCGTTGATCCGGAACTTGATTTCTCCAATATTTTAACGATTAAAAAGATTTATGAAGCCTGCACCAAGATGAAGGTGCCTGAGCGGCAGCCGTATGCAGGTGAGCTGGCCTTTACCGCTTTTTCCGGTTCACATCAGGACGCTATCCGCAAGGGTTATGAGTATATGGCTGACAGCGATACGCCGTATTGGGAGGTTCCGTATCTGCCGATCAATCCTGCCGATCTGAGCCGCGAGTACGAACCCGTTATCCGTATCAACAGCCAGTCTGGCAAGGGCGGCGCCGCTTTTGTGCTGCAGCATGCCGTTGGTTACAGGTTGCCGAAAGAAATGCATCCTGAGTTCGGCAATATCGTGAAGGCAGCTTCCGATGCTTTTGGCGACGAGTTGAAGGAAGAACAGATCGTTGATTTGTTCAATCGTGAATATGTTGCATTTGACGGCAGGTATAAACTGGCCTGGCATCGTTTTATCGAGCAGCGTGAATTGGATGGTACTACGCATACCCGTTTTGAGGGCGGTATCGATGTCTGCGGTGAACTGAAGAATGTTGTCGGTGTCGGTAACGGCCCGATCGACTCCTTCTTCCAGGCGTTGTCGGTTATCGGCGTAGTGGGGTATGAATTCGTCAATTATCATGAACACGCTATTTCCCGCGGCTCTGACGCTAAAGGTATCTGTTATATCGAATTGAAGGTGCCGGGCAATGGACACATTTTCGGTGTTGGTATCGACAGCAATATCAACGTAGCGGCACTTTTAGGCATTCTCTGCGCTATCAACAGGGCGGAAAAATAAAAAAAGATGAACGGTTATTAAAACCAAAGGCCTCTGCTTTTTAAAAGCAGAGGCCTTTGGTTTTTAGGGATATTGTGAATAGTCAAGCTTAAACAAGTTTATAGTTTTTTAAAACACTGTGCTGAACTGCTTTGTATAGGAACACAGCTAAAATAACGGAGGGAACAGCGCTGACTGCCATGGAAACAGCACAGTTGATTGCTGACAGCCAGGCGATCTGATGCGGAAGCCCCAGAATAAAAAACTTGAAGCCGTAGCGGATCAGTGGTTCAGTGATAACGTTGACCAGGCAGCCGCCGATAGCGGCGACAGTTACGATTTTAGTTGCTTTTTTGTCATCTGCTGCCGTTAAGTCAAAAACTTTATAGGCAATAAAAACTACGGCAAAGCCCAGCAGAAATTTAGCTAAAAAAGTCGGCGGCGCCGAGGTGGTATAGCCGGCTAAAATATCTGCCAACGAAAGACCTACCGCTCCTGTAAGCGCTCCGTATCTGGCGCCAAGCACTAAGGCGGCAAGGATGATAAAGGCGTGGCCGATGTAAATCTTGCCGGTCATACCACCGCCCATGGGGATCTCGATCCGTAAATAAGTAAAACAAACAAAAGCTAAAGCTGCAAACATACCTGCCAGCGTCAGCCTGGTAATATTGTCGTTACGCATAAAAACACCTTCTTCAATTAAATCTACAAGACATAGTATAAAACAAAACTGGTTTGCGTAAAATAGACAGAATTGTAAAAATAAAGCAGGACAGTTTTAAAAAGCCGCTAAATAAAGCAGTATTGCGTCAGGTTGAAAGATAATTCACAAAGGTTTTGCAGAAAAAGTTATATGAATAACGACTCATATGTTATAATAAACTCAGGTAAGGAAATCCAGAGTCTGCCGCGAAAATAACTTAAGATATTCCCTTAGGTAGTGTCATTAGTTGACAAAGCCCAGGCTGGTTGTTAAGATTGAGTTAGAAAACAGGCAGGGTCAGCTTTCGCTAACCTTATCATTATCGCATAATTACCGCGGCCTGCCCTGGCTGGCGGTACTGAAGTGAAACCCGAATGGAGGCATAAATTATGGAAAAAGTAAGTATGTATATTATTGGTATGTCGTGTGCAGGTTGTGTTGCTGGTGTAAAAATGGCATTGGAGGATGTACCGGGCGTAAAACACGCAGCAGTAGACCTGGAGCAGTGCATGGCAGTTGTAGAATATGAAGCCCCGGCTACGGTGGAGCAGTTGGAAAATGCAGTTAAAGAAGCTGGTTTCACTGTTGAAAAATAAAGCTTATGAAAACAGTAACTATTAAAATTTCGGGCATGCATTGCGCGGCCTGTTCTAATGGAGTGGAGCGGTCGCTGAAAAAAGTGGCCGGCGTCGACAGGGCGGAGGTCAATCTGGCGACTCAATCGGCTTTGGTGCGTTATGATGAGAATCAGGCGACGATGGAGCAGCTGGAAGAGGCTGTGACCAGAATGAGTTTTGGTGTGGTCCATGACGCGCCCGGCGAAGAATCTACAGCTGAACAGAGGGCGGAGCAGGATGCTCTGGATCTAAAGAAGCGTTTAAAAGTGGCGGCGTTCTTTTTTGTGCCGTTGTTATATTTGGCGATGGCACCTATGGTTCCCGGCAGATTTTTACCGGTGCCGATCGATCCTGATCAGATGGGCGATGTTTATGCTTTTGTGCAGCTGCTGTTGACGCTGCCGATCTTGTATGCCGGCGGACCGTTTTTTAAAAACGGGATCATCAGCTTAAAAAATGGCGTACCGTCGATGGATACGCTGGTCGCGCTGGGTACGGGGGCTGCTTTTATTTACAGCAGCTATTCGACCTATGAAGTGCTGGCGAAAATCAATCCGCATGCTGTACACAATCTTTATTTTGAGTCGGCAGGCGCTATTTTGACCTTTATTCTGTGCGGCAAGTTTTTGGAGCTGCGTGCAAAAGGCGAGGCAGGGCATGCTATCAGCAGTCTGCTGAACCTGGCGCCGAAGACGGGCTTTATCTGGAAGGACGGTGAAGAGGTAGAGATACCGCGTGAAGCCATCCTGACAGGCGATATCGTTATCGTTCACCCCGGCAATCAGGTGCCTGTAGACGGTGTGATCACAGAGGGACATGCCAGTATTGACGAGTCGATGCTGACCGGTGAAAGTATGCCGGTAGGAAAAACTGTCGGTGAAAATGTTTTTGCGGCGACAGTTGTTACAGACGGCTATCTGCGTTTTAAAGCGGAGAAGGTCGGCAAGGAAACGATGCTGTCGCAGATCATGCAGATGGTGGAAGCAGCGCAGGGTTCAAAAGCACCGATCGCTAAAACTGCTGATCAGATTGCGGCTGTGTTTGTGCCGGTAGTATTGGTGATAGCGTTAGTTGCCGGTTTGAGCTGGTGGTTTGCCGGTGCAGGCAGCAAGTTTGCCATGCAGGTTTTTGTAGCCGTGCTTGTTATTGCCTGTCCCTGTGCTTTGGGACTGGCAACACCGGCGGCGATCATGGTAGCTGTGGGCAAGGGCGCTGAAAAAGGTGTGTTGTTCAAAAATGCCGAAGCCCTGGAAACAGCGCATAACGTCACAATGGCTGTTTTTGACAAAACCGGTACGATCACTAAGGGTAAACCGATCGTAACCGATGTTATTGGCTGGAACGGTGCCAAAGAGGAAGCCATAACTAGACTGGCGGCGGCAATCGAGCAGGGTTCGGCCCATCCGCTGGCAGTAGCGATCAAAGAACGGGCAGCAGGTATGGAACTGCCGACCTGCAGCGATTTCAGGACTACGGTAGGCGGCGGTATTGCCGCCCGTTGTGAAAATACCAATGTACGTCTGGGTAATTTGTCTTTTGTGCAGCCGGTGGCGATAATTCCTCCGAAGGCCATAGAACTGGGTGAGCAGCTGTCGGCAGTGGGTAAAACGATCGTTTATCTGACGATCGGCCGCAATTTATGCGGGATCTTTGCTATTGCTGATACCTTGAAGGAAGAAACCCGGGAAGCGATGCAGAAGCTGCATGAGCTGAATATCCGCACCGTGATCCTGACCGGTGATAATAAAAGGGCTGCCGCTTATATTGCTCAGCAGGCCGGTGTTGATGAGGTGGTAGCCGAGCTGCTGCCGGGGCATAAGGCCGAACTGATCAAAAGCTTCCAGCAGGGAGGCGAGATCGTCGCCATGGTCGGCGACGGTATCAACGATGCACCGGCTTTGGCACAAGCTGACCTGGGGATCGCTGTTGGCGGCGGTACTGACGTAGCTATCGAGTCGGCGCAGGTCGTGCTGGTCAACGGCGATATTCGCAATATCAGTACCACGCTGCGGTTGAGTAAGGCGACGATCCGCAATGTCAAAGAAAACCTGTTCTGGGCCTTTGGCTACAACATTATTGGTATTCCTGTCGCGGCAGGCGTGCTGCATATTTTCGGCGGGCCGCTGCTTGATCCGATGATCGCCGCGGCAGCCATGTCGCTGAGCTCGGTTTCGGTTGTCAGCAATGCTTTGCGATTGAAGCGTTTTAAGTAAGCTAAATAAATTTGCAGTAATCAAGTGAATATTGATACATATTTTGCGGATATTTTCCTGTGAAACATGCGAAAATGGACCTGAGTCCCACTTACATTTTTTGTAAGTGGGACTTTTTTTTATGCCTGTCAGAGTAAGGAAAATATCAGAAAAAGTAGTTTTAAAAATTATATATACCAAAGATAGATTTTTTTTGTAACTAAAAATTCGCAAAACATTAAAATAATGAATTATTTTTAATAAAAATCCGCCATAGTGGATAAAAATGATAGTAATGTAAAGGTAAGGAGGTGAAGAAAATGGAGCTGGATGATGAAAAAATAAGCTTCTCCAAGAAGGTCGTTGGTGCGGTGACCTGGCTGTATGTCGGCATCATAGTATTTTCGGCTGGTACTTGGTTACTATACAGGGAAATTCCTGACGCTTTGATCGATTATGTTGATGGTCCGTTTTCGATCATTATCAGCGGGTATTTTGCCAAAGCCGGTATGGAAAATTTTTTGAAGCTGCGCGGAGGAGCTAAAGAAAAGGGCACCTAGAAAGGGGGACTGGTTTATGATCTGTTATTATCTGTTTCCAGGTTCGTACTGAGAAACGTATGACGCAAAAGTACTTATCTAAATTATCCGGGGTCAGTACCAGTATGATCAGTGCGATCGAGTTAGGTGAGCGGCATCCGACAGTACCGGTCCTTGACGCGTTGGCCAGAGCGCTGCAGGTCAAGGTCACCGATCTTTACAGCCGCAAATTTTGATTATGAGGAGGAGCCGTGATGGCGAAGAAGCAATACTTTGAGAATTTGTTGGGAGCGATGCAGGAGTCGATTTTAAAAGCGCACAGTATGATCGAAAATCAGCATTTGAATGTGATGAAGCGTTATTTTGACGAATCGCAGAAACCGCTGACTTTTGATATCCAATATCCGCGGATCAATCCCGACACAGGCGAACTGGAATACGTGCTGGTGCAGGTGCCTAAAATTGCGCTGGTACCGATGAATTCGCTGAAGCTGAAGGAAATGAAGCTGAAATTTAAGGTGAAGCTGAGCAGTTGGGATGATGGTAAGAATAATGACAGCGGTTTGCTGGCGAACATTTTGTCCTCTAATAAGACGGATACCGACAATTTTGTCGATGTAGAATTGCTGTTTGAGTCTAACGATCCTCCTGAAGCAGTAATGAAGATCAACGATCAGATGGTGAAGATACTTCCCTGATAAATTACAAACAGAAAGGATGTAATAATTATGGCATTAGTAAAAATGGCAGAAGAATTTGGCGGTTTGCCGATGGAGTCTTTGATCGGCGGTCCGCTGCAGGCAGCCTGTGATGCACAGACCATGCTGGCTGGCGCAACGGCGCGTTTTATTGAAGAAGTAGGGCTGGTCAAGGAGGGCGACAAACAGGTCGTGCGTACTGTTGGTTTCAGTTTTACCCGCAGCGCCAATGGCGATGACGGCAATGGCCCGGCTTCTGAAAAAGTGGAGATGAATATTCCACTTCTGGCTATGGTCAAGGTGCCGGCACTTTCGATCGAACTGGTGGATATTACCTTCGATATGGAAGTAAAATCTTCGGAAACGCAATCGGAGATCGATGACAAAAAAGGTGAACTGGAAGCAGAAATGGGCTTGAAGGTAGGTCCGTTCAGCATGACGGCCAAAGTCAAGGGGTCTATTTCCAGTCATAAGGAAAACACCCGTAAGAGCGATAATTCTGCTAAATATCATGTGCAGGTACGCGCTACTCAGGGCGAGATGCCGGAGGGCCTGTCCCGTGTTCTGGATATCCTCAATACGGCGATCAATCCTACCAGTATCGAAAAGGCACCGGCAGCCAAAGGCGAAGGTCAGGGTAATACAACTACAGGCGATGCGGCTTAAAAACAGGTAAAGGCAGGGAACTATGATGACGAAACCATTTGATGTAAGTGCGGTAGGCTATGTAAAACGTGTTGTTATCGGTAATACCGATCCTGAAAAAACTGTCAGCGAAGCAGAGCTGGAAAAGCAGCGGCAGTTTTTGAACCGCTGCCTGAGCGATTCTCCGCGCGGCCGGATCATTGGGCAGGAAAAGAACTTCTATTTACTGAATATCGGCGAGCATCAAGTGGTGCTGCAATACATAGTTTACCATGTGGGCTTTGCCAGAAAGCCGGTATGGCTTGAAGAACAGTAAACTAAAAAGCCGCCTGTCACAGGCGGCTTTTTGCAAAGGAGGGAAAGATAACGTGGAAATAAACAATAAGATCAATCTTGGTTTCAGCGGCGGCGGGTTCAGAGCTACCTTTTACTGTCTGGGCGCTTACCGCAGGTTAGTCGAACTGGGGCTGGCAAGGCATGTCAACGAAATAACGTCCGTGTCAGGCGGCAGCATCGCGGCAGGGGCAATCATCGGTGCTTTGGCAGAGGGAGAATTCAGCAGCCTGTTTGATTTTGACCGGCGGGTAACAGCGAAGCTGATCCATTTGGGACAGTGCAATTTCCGCAGGCGGATCATGACTAAAGCATCCTGGTTCTCTTATCTGCTGCCGTATCTGCCCAAGCTGCAGCAGCTGGCTGCCGCGGCAGCTTTAAGGCCGCAAATGAGCAAAGCCTTTCCGCAGGTGCTGGACGAGGAGCTGTTTGACGGCAGAAAAATGTCTCAGACAGTGGCGACGACAGAGTGGAGCTGCAATGCTACCTGCATCAATACTTTGAAAAGGTTCAGATTTAAAAGCGGCGATATTTATGGGCATTTGCTGGGGCGCAGCAGCGATATAGGTGATATTCCCATCGCTTTTGCCGTAGCGGCATCGGCTGCTTATCCGGTAGGCTTTGCACCGTTGGAGCTGGATGTTGAGGAAAGAGAGTTTAAAGACCTTTACGGTACGGGGACACAGAAACCGGAAAATCCAGCCCGGCTCTATCTGACTGATGGCGGTGTTTATGATAACCTGGGCAGCGAAAGTATGCTGAAATCGCCGATCCCTTTGCTGATGCTGGATGCTTCCGGTGAGAGCAAGCCTTTGTGGGATAATTCGCAGATGAGCAAGCTGGAGCTGGCCAACCGGACATTAGCGGTGGGACTGGATCAGGTCGTATATCTGCGCCGGCGTTTGCTTTTTGAAGTAAAGCAGCATCAGCAGCTTATTTTGGGGCGTGGAATAGGACGGATCATAGAATATTGGCGCGAGCATGGAGCCAGAGGCTTGGAAATGGAAACGCTGCTGCGGGTAGAGGCGCTTTGCGCTGCGCTGAGAACCGATATGGACGGCTTTCATGATGTCGAGATAGAGTATCTGATGTGGCTGGGAGCGGTGAAGCTTGATTATGCTTTGAGACGGCTGCTGCCGGATAATGAGCTGCTGCAGCAAAGCAAGATGCCGGAGCTGCCTGATTATGATGCCGGTTTTGCAACAGTGATATTGGAACGCGGCAGTAAAATGAGTATTTTTAAACCACTGCATCGCGATCTGCATTTAAATTAAGGAGAAAAACTGATGAAGAAAAGTTCATTTTTGGTTATAATATTAATAGCGTTGCTTCTGGGCGCAGGCCTTGCTACTAAAGACAGCGAACTGGTGAAAGCTTATGTGCCGGTTTTGCTGAAACAGCTGCAGGCAGGTGAATCTGCGCCGGAGCCTGTGCTTGTGACTGAGACGCCAAAGGCGGAAGCTAAAGCTCAGGTTGCTGCGAAAGCTGATGCTGATATTCTTGCCATTACCGCATTGGATGTCGGGCAGGGTGACAGTATCCTGCTGCAAATGCAGGGCAAGAATATATTGATCGACAGCGGTGACCGCGGTGAGGCGGCCAGACTGCTGACCAAGCTGGAAGAAAACCATGTCGAGCAGATCGATATGCTGGTAGCTACGCATCCGCATGCCGACCATATCGGGGGAATGAAAGCTGTCCTGAACCGGTTCCCGGTCAAGCAGGTTTATGACAGCGGGCAAAACTATAAAACTAAAATGTATAACGACTTTCGACAGCAGATAGAAAAGGAAAAAATTCCGTTAGAAGTGCTGCGGAGAGGGCAGGAAGTGCCAATCAATGAAATGGTGAAGCTGAAGGTGCTGAGTCCGCAGACCTTGTATAAAGGTACGGCTTCGGATGCTAATAACAACAGTCTGGTGCTGCGGTTGGAGTACAGGGATTTTTCGATGCTGCTGACAGGGGATATCCAGGCCGAGGTGGAACGCGAGCTGCTGCAAACTGACCCGGCAGCGCTGCCGGCACAGGTTTTAAAGGTAGCGCATCATGGCAGTAAAACATCGTCGATCAATGAATTTTTAGCAGCTGTCAAGCCGAAAATCGCCATCATCAGCAGCGGTGAAGGTAATAAATATAAGCACCCCAGCCCTGAGGTCGTACAAAGGCTGCAGGATCTGCAGGCCGATGTATTCAATACAGCTCTGTGTGGCGACATCATTATTAAAAGCAACGGCAAAACCTGCGATATAACTGTTGAAAAATTTTATGATGAGCAGCAGGCGCAGGCAGCCTGAATGGGAGGTATAAAAAATGCGTGAAATAACATTGCAGGAACTGGCGACGCTGGCCGAGCAGGCTAAAGGCGAGATCAGGAGGATCTATTTACACTGGACAGCGGGGCATTATGACAATACTTATGACGACTATCATCTGAATATTACCGGCGACGGAAGGCTGTGGAGTAGCTGCAGAGAGCTGACGGAGTATAAGGAACATACCTGGCACCGTAACAGCGGCGCTGTGGCTGTAAGTATCTGCTGCTGTGCCGACGCTGTAGCTTACGCTGACGGCAGTGTGGACTTTGGCAGTGTGCCGCCTACGCAGCAGCAGTTAGAAACGTTGGCACGGGTAGTAGCTGTTTTGTGCCGGGGACTTGATATTCCGATCGATGACAATTATGTTATGACCCATGCTGAGGCTGCTGATCTTGACGACTACGGGCCGGCAACGACCTTTGAAAGATGGGATATGTGGAAGCTGGCAGACAGCGACGGTGTGTTATGCGATGGTGGCGAAATGATCCGCAGTAAAGCAAAAGCCTATTGCCAGTGGTAAGAAAAAGCAGTAACGCTGTTAGATTGGCGTTACTGCTTTAAGTTTTTTATTTAGTTTTTGTTTTAACAGGCAGCTGCGTCAAAAGTTCAATGGTAGAACCGTCGGCAAAGGTCAGACTGCTTAAATAAGCCTTCCAGGTCACTTTGCTGAAATCGCTGTTCATGACTTTGGCGTCGTCAGTTAGAAAGGGATTCAGTTCCCAGTTGAATTGATAAGCTTGCGTCTGTGCAGCGGCCAGTTTTTTGCTGCTGGCAAAATTGCCGCTGTAAAATAATTCGTTATCGGCATTGTAAAGCTCCAGGACGCCGGTGAAATACTGCAGCTCTTTGGCTGCGTTGTTTGTCAGCTGAAGGTCAGCCTGCAGCAGGCGGATCACGCCGGAATACGGCGCCGAGGTGATAAAGATCTTCTGCGGCGTAACAGTAATAGCGTCGTCGATCTGCTTTTGCACAGGTTTGTTAAGCTCGGCCAGCTTGTTTTGGAAGGCCTGGTCGCGTTCGCTGATCAAGGTTTGCAGATTGTTGATCCTGGTGATCTGCCAGGTGCCGTCAGCAAGCTGCCGCATATCAAGCTCGACTAAAAAATGCTTGTCTAATTCGCTGTCAAAAACTTTAATAGTTACAACAGCTGCGCTGCCGTTTTTCTGTACCTGCTCTACGCCCTGATACTGCATGGAATTGACGCCGGTCTTGTTTTTCAGGCTGTTGACGATGTCAGTGCCGTTATTTTGCAGCATCGGCGAGTCGGCATCGTTGGGATCGGCCTCAGCCATAGTACCGCTATTGACGTATTGTCTGGTCTGATCGACCAGGATCGGTACGGCAATACCTTTGATATTCTGCACCAGCGCCGATAGAAGCGGGCTGGACAGGCGCTCGCTGCCAAAAGAGGCGGCCACGACGTCGTCGTAAGCGCTGCTGTAAAGTGTTTCCATATCGACCTGCTTTTCAAAAGCTGTAAAATCATGCTTCTGCACTGCAGTGCCAATAAGGCCCAGCGAATACTGCGGCGTTTTGACCCAATAGGCAAAGTACCAGATCAATGTTGCTGCCGCCGCCAAAACAACGGCGAGCAGTAAATATTTAAATTTTTTCGTCTGCATAAATCTATCCCCTCAAGTGGTATTTAAATAGCTGTAATGCTTATTATACTACGACTTCGGCAGGATGCAACTTTTTTAGACAACAATATAAATAAATTTTATTTCAAAACTAAAACAGCAATAAAAAAGCTCAGGCGTAGGAAAATCATCTTTCCAGGCCTGAGTTTTTGCGGTTATTTACCTGTAAATATGGTATAATTTTATCAAATGCTGATAGAAAATAAATATGTACTATGATTTAAATGCTATGAGGAGTTTGATTATTATGGAGAATAAAGATATACGCTGGCTACAAAGGTTTGAAAATTTTTCCAAAGCCTGTGCCCTGTTGTCCGAAATAAACGACTGTGATTCTGCAACGACACCGGCAATCGTGCGTGAAGGTTTTATACAGCGGTTTGAGATAACCTTTGATTTGGCGTGGAAAACAGCCAAAGACTTTATGGAATTTGAGGGGCTGCACGTTCAGCCGACACCGCGGACGGTTATAAAAGAAGCCTTTGCTGCTGGTATCATTACGGATGGACAGGCCTTTATTGATATGCTGGAAGCCCGTAACCTGATGTCACACAGATATGACGAAGAAACATTTAACACTATATTCTTAAAAATAAAGCAGGATTTTTATCCGGCTTTAGAAAAATTTCGTGTAAATCTTGGGGCGAAAAGCAAATGAAGCTGGGACTTTCGGAAAAGCATTTACAACTGATCGTAGAAGTGCTGAAACAGGCTAATATAAACAGGGCAGTGGTGTTCGGTTCGCGGGCCAAAGGCAACTGGCGCGAGAATTCGGATATTGATATTGCTGTGTTTGGGGCAGGGGTTAATGTCGGTTCACTGGCTGTACAGCTTGACGAACTGCCTATGCCATATAAGTTTGACATCGTTGATTATAATAGTATTAACAGCTGCGCTCTGCGGCAGCATATCGACAGGGTCGGCATAGAAATTTATAAAAAATAAAAAGCTCAGGTGTTGGAAAATCTGAAGTGCTGTAGAGAAAATAGACAGAAAAAAGAAAAGCGTATCGTAGAATATC
>NZ_CATWDQ010000022.1:0-32176 GCF_958349595.1 uncultured Phascolarctobacterium sp.
ATTCTACGATTGGAGGCTTTTTTATTCAATGTCCATTTTCTTTGGTTCTAAGCATACTTAAAAGTATTCAAGGCTTTTGTTGTAGTTATCAGTTTGTTTTACCGGGATATGCTTTCAGTGCTTCACCCAGGATATAAATGGCCTTCTGCAGATCTTCGCAGTTGAGGACATAGGCCAGACGGGCTTCATTGATGCCCAGCTCAAGGTCGTTATAAAAGCCGTTGCCGGGTGCGAACATAACGGTTTCATTATCGACTGCAAAGTTTTCCAAAGTCCAGATAGCAAACTTTTCTGCATCGTCCACAGGCAGCTGCACCATGATATAAAAAGCGCCTTTCGGATCGGAAGCAACTACGCCGGGCAGTTTTTTGAGCGCTGCCACGATCGTATCGCGGCGTTTTTTATATTCCTGGTTTACTTCCTCCAGATAACTGACGGGAGTAGTATATAAAGCCGCTGCGCCGACCTGCTCCAGGATCGGACTGCACAGCCGGGCCTGGCAGCATTTGATGATCTGCTTTGCAAGGTCTTTGTTTTTGCTGATAATGCAGCCGATACGGGCGCCGCAGGCACTGTAGCGTTTCGATACCGAATCGATAATGATCAGGTTATCGGCAAGCTCGGGCATGGTGCCAAAGCTGCGGTAAGCGCCGTCGTAAACAAATTCGCGGTATACTTCGTCGGCAATCAAAGCCAGGTCATATTTGCGGACGATCGCCGAGATCATATCCATTTCAGCCTGAGTATAAACAACGCCGGTCGGATTACCGGGATTTGTCAGTAAAATAGCTTTTGTTCTGGGAGTGATCTGCGCTTCGATAGCGGCCGTGTCAGGCAGATGATAACCATTTGCCACACTGGTCTGCACAGCGTTGATCTTAGCGCCGAACTCTCTGGCAAAAGTAGTATAGTTGGCATAAAATGGTTCAAATACCATGATCTCGTCGCCGGGATCACACAAGGCCATCACAGCAAAAAGCAAAGCTTCGCTGCCGCCGTTGGTAATAAAAATATCTTCGGCAGCAAAATCCATAGCTTTTTCGGCATAGTATTTGCGTATCGCTTCGATCAGGAAGCCTTCGCCCTTGGAATTACCATAAGCAATGACCTGGTCGTCATAACTGCGGATACTTTCCATAAACTGGGCGGGCGTTTTGATATCGGGCTGGCCGATATTCAGATGATAGATCTTTTTACCTTTTGCTTTAGCTGCATCTGCATACGGAGACAGCTTTCTGATAGGTGAAGAAGTCAGGCTTTGGACACGTGCTGAAAGTTTCATGTAAAATCCCCTCACTGCAAATAAATTTTGTCCGGGTTCAAGGTCCCGTGTTTTTGCCATTATGCCACAAGGGCATATATTCTCACTAGGCTCGAAACTACCTCGCCATCATGAATTAAGTTGTGCCGACTTCGTCGGAATAGGAAATCCACGACGCTCATTATGCAATCGCGTCTTTTGGATAAGTTCGTTGTCACGTTTATTCACTTCGTGACTAAACGGCACTCACTTAAGTGCTCATATTATAGCATAATTAAATCGTTAAATTGAGTATTGATACGAAAAAATGTAAGAAAAATTTATAAAAGCATTAAAAAGAAATTGAAAGTGTTACAAAAAATACTTTTTGCATTTGCTTTCCTGAGCATGGGCAGACTTTGAAATCTGCTCTGAGGCATATAATTGTATGAAACCTTTATCTATGGTAAAATATACTGATAGAATATTGCAGATTGGGTGATTTTGTGCATTTAAAGTCATTTTCGACTTATGGATTCAAATCCTTTGCAGATAAAATTGAATTAGCTTTCGGTTCGGGCATTACGGCGATCGTCGGTCCTAATGGCAGCGGCAAAAGCAACATTTCCGACGCTATCCGCTGGGTACTGGGCGAGCAGAGCGCCAAATATCTGCGCGGCAGCAAAATGGAAGACGTGATTTTTTCCGGCAGCGGCAAGCGCAGGCCTTTGGGCGTTGCCGAAGTAACGCTGGTTTTTGATAACAGCGATCACCGCCTCGGTCTTGATTTTGACGAAGTAAGCATAACCCGCCGCGTTTTCCGCAGTGGTGACAGCGAATACTCCATCAACAAAAAGAACTGCCGTTTAAAAGATATCCTTGACCTTTTGGCAGATACTGGTCTGGGACGCGGCTCTATGTCCATTATCGGTCAAAATAAGATCGACGAGATCTTGAACAGCCGTCCCGAAGAACGCCGCGCTTTGTTTGAAGAAGCGGCAGGTATCGCCAAATTCAGGATGCGTAAAAAAGAAGCTATGCGGCGTCTGGACGATACCGCTGCCAACCTGACCCGTATCAACGATATCAAAGCCGAAGTCGAAGGCCAGGTAGAACCTCTGCGCCTTGCAGCAGAACAAACACGCAAGTTCAATCTGCTGGATAAAGAACTGCGTGCCTGCAAACTGACCCAATTTGTGCACAAGATCGAAAATATTGAGAATATTCGGCAGAAACTGAACGAACAGGATGCCGAGCTTGAAAATAAAGTGCTGGAACGCGCTACCGCCGTCAGCACACAGGAAGCTGAATGCAGCGCCCTGCAGCTGGAGCTGGATAAACTCAGCGAAGCCTATAACCGTATCCAGGACGATATCAAAGAAAAAGAAACAGCGCTGGAGAAACTGCGCGGGCAGGAAGCCGTTTTGGCAGAACGTGTCCGCCAGAGTGAAAAATCAAGACTGCGCCTGGAAGAACAGGGTAAAAAGCTGCAGGAACAGATCGCAGCCTTAGATATGCAGCTTAAAACGATGGTCGCAGACTATGACCGTCTGGAGGCTCAGCAGGCGGCTGCCCAGCTTCTGGTCAGCAAGCTGACCGGCGAGCAGGCAGAGAAAGAGACCCGTATCAGCGAAGCCGAAGCGGCAATGGAAAATATGAAAACAGCTGCTTTCGACAATATGCGCACTATGGTCAATCTGCGCAATGAGATCAGGGGACTGGAGCAGGAGCAGGAACAGCGGATGCGTAAGCGTGACGCACTGAAAAAGAGTATTGCCGAAGCCGAAACAGCCGGGGAAGAATTACAGTCCCGTTACCGCAGCATGAACGACGAGCAGAGCAATGTAGAAAACGCTTTGGAACTTATCAAACGCGACGGCAGGGAAGTGGGTGCCAAAGCCGCCGCAGAGACCGAAGCGCTGAATAAAGTGCAGACGCAGCACAAAGACTGCCAAAACAGGATCACCGCCCTGGAAAGCCGGCTGAACCTGCTACAGAATATGCAGAAAAGCTATGAAGGCTTTGGTTATGGTATCAAAACGGTATTGCAGGCCCAGGAAAGCTGGCGCAGCGACGTGATCGGCGTTGCTGCCGAACTGATCGAAGTGCGGCCTGAATATGTTGTGGCCATAGAAACTGCTTTAGGCGGAGCGGCGCAGAATCTTGTTATGGGCAGCTCGGAAGCAGCCAAAAAGGCTATTGCCTATCTCAAGCAGCGCCAGGCGGGGCGGGCGACCTTCCTGCCGCTTGACACTATCAAATATTATGAACGCCGTAGTGAAGAAAAAGCGCTGGCAAAACTGCCGGGCATCCAGGGCTTTGCGGACGATCTGATCAGCTATGATGCCAGACTGGCACCTATCTTTAAGTTTTTACTGGGGCGGGTGCTGGTGGCAGACGATATGGATGCTGCTTTGGCGGCTGCCAAAAAAAGTAACTTCCGTACCCGTGTCGTTACATTGGCTGGAGATATCGTCAATGCCGGCGGCTCGCTGACAGGCGGCAGCAGGCAGCAGAAGGAAGCCGGCTTCCTGTCGCGCGGCAAAGAGATCGCCGAACAGGAACTAAAGGCTGGCGTTTTGCGCCGTGAGCTGTTGGGCTATCAGGAACAGCTTGAAGAACATGAAAACACTTTAAAAGTTTATAATAATAAACTGGCGCAGCTGCGCCAGGACCTGCAGCAGAAAGAGATCCGCAAAGCTGAGCTGGCCGTGGCTCTGGAGCGCTTAAGCGCCGAGCAGCGTCAGGCGGCCGAGCGGCTGGAACTTTTGCTGGATGACCGCAATCAGGTTTCCCAGGAATATATGGGCGCACGCCAGCAGCTTACTGACCTGCGTCCGCAGCTGACCGCTATGGAAGAGGAAGACGCACAGGGCAAGCAGCTGTTGGACAGTTTGCAGAAACAAACGGCGGCTGATCACAGCGCCCTGACCTCTATCCGTAACCGTCTGCAGGATGCCCGTGTAGAGCTGGAATCTACTGCCGCCCGTACGGCGATGATGGCCGAGCGGATGCAGCAGCTTGATGCCGATATGGGCCGGATGCAGCAGGAGCTTGCTGCTAACGACGATGAACAAAAGCATTTGCTGGACGTGATCGCGGCCAGTAAAACCAGCAGTGAACAACTGGCGGCCAGCAGTACCGCTTTACTGACTGAATTACAAGCCATCGTTGGCGGTAAAGATGAATTCGGCGCCAAACGTATTGCCATTACCGAAAAACAGGCCGTGGCAGGGGAGCGTCTGGACGCACTGAAAAAAGAACTTACTGTTGCCGAAACAAAACGCAATCAGGCGGCGATGGAAATGGTACGCCAAAACAGCGACTATGACCACGCTATAGAACAGCTGGCTACGGAATACCGTATCACTCTGGACGAAGCACGTGCCAGCGGCGAACTGCTGGACGAAAGCGACGTTTCCCTGCGCCGGCGCGAGCTGCGCTTAGAGCGTGAGATCGAAGCTTTAGGGCCGGTCAATCCGGCGGCTATCGAACAATACGAAGCAGTCAGCGAACGCTACGAATTTTTGCAGCGTCAGTACAGCGACCTTGCAGAAGCCAAAGCCAATCTGGAGGCCGTTATCAGTGAGATCAATTCCGGTATGGCCAAACGCTTCAAAGAGGCCTTCGGCAAGATCAACGAATATTTCTCCGACTGTTATGTAAGGCTCTTCGGAGGCGGTACTGCAGCGTTAAAACTTACTGATCCTGATGACGTGCTGGGCAGCGGTATCGATATCGAAGTGCAGCCGCCCGGCAAAAAACTGCAAAGCCTGTTTTTGTTATCAGGCGGCGAGCGTGCCCTGACGGTCATCGCCCTGCTGTTTGCTTTGCTCAGCTATCAGCCTTCGCCTTTCTGCATCCTCGACGAGATCGATGCGGCGCTGGACGAAGCTAATGTCGACCGCTTTGCAAAATTTCTGGCGGCCTATGCCGAAAGCACGCAGTTTATCGTTATCACACACCGCAAAGGCACTATGGAAGCCGCGCACGTCCTGCATGGCGTTACCATGGAAGAATCCGGTGTTTCTAAATTACTATCTGTCAAATTGAGCGAAAAGGAGTAAGAGCATGGGATTTTTAGAACGACTGAAAGACGGTCTCAGTAAGACCCGCCGCAACTTTACCGACCGTATCGAAGAACTGGTAGGGCTGTCGGCTAAAATCGACGAAGACTTTCTGGAAGAACTGGAAATGATCCTTTTGAGCGGTGACGTCGGGGTGAAAACAACGGCAAAACTCATCGACGCTGTCCGTCAGGCAGCCAAAAAGAAAGAAATCGAAGGTACGGAGCAGGTGCTGCCGTTCCTCAAAAAATATATTGCCGAAATGCTGCAGGACGAAGGCCAGCGCACCCGTATCGGCGCCAAACCGACGGTCATACTTGTCGTCGGCGTCAATGGTGTTGGCAAAACTACTACTATCGGCAAACTGGCCAACTATTTCCATCTGTTCAAATACAAAGTCATGCTGGCCGCAGGCGATACCTTTCGGGCCGCCGCTGCCGAGCAGCTGCAGATCTGGGGTGAACGTGCCGGCTGTGAAGTTATCCGTCACGAAGAAGGCGCTGATCCGGCAGCAGTAGTTTTTGACGCTGTCAAAGCCGCTGTTGCCCGTAATGTCGACATACTTTTTATCGATACGGCAGGACGGCTGCACAATAAAACCAACCTGATGAATGAACTGGAAAAAGTGCATCGCATCATCAAACGCGAGATCTCCGAAGCCCCGCACGAAACCTTCCTCGTGTTGGATGCAACTACAGGGCAGAACGCTATCAATCAGGCCAAAGTATTTATGGAGACCGCCAACGTCACCGGTGTCGTGCTGACCAAGCTCGATGGTACAGCCAAAGGCGGTGTCGTTATCGCCATCAAAGAAGAACTGGGCCTGCCCGTCAAATGGATCGGCGTTGGCGAAGGCATTATGGATTTTCGTCCCTTTGAAGCCGATAAATTTGTAGACGCCTTATTTGACAGTGACAAGTAAAAATGCTTGACAGCCTCTGCTATTTTCGATATAATACCAAAGTCGGATAAAATATGTAAAGATTTTGGTGGTTGAAATGCAGGAAAACAGTTTAGAGCAAAGAGTACGCCTGGGACGTCTGTTTGATGCCTACGGCAGCCTGCTCACTGAAAAACAGCAAAAATGCCTGGAACTGTATTTCTATGACGACCTTTCCCTGGCAGAAATAGCCGACGAACTTGAAGTATCAAGACAAGCGATACACGACCTTATCAAGCGGGTAGAGCATATACTGGAGCGCTACGAAAGCAAACTGGCGCTGCTGGCCCGCGACGATCACGATAAAAAGCTGCTGCTGGAAGCACAGCGGCTGCTGGCCGGCTGCCTCGCCCAAAGCGAAGCTTCGGCAGAACTTCAACAAGTACGCCGCATTTTAGACGAACTGAGCGGCGAAAGTAGGTAAAAATGGCTTTTGAAAATTTATCTGAAAGACTGCAAAATGCGATAAAAATGTTCCGCGGCAGCGGCAAGATCACAGAAGACGACTTAAAAGCGCCTCTGCGCGAAGTACGGATGGCTTTGCTTGAAGCCGACGTCAATTTTAAAGTAGTTAAGGATTTCGTTGCCAATATCAAAGAACGCGCGCTGGGCGAAACCGTTCAGCAAAGCCTGACCCCCGGTCAGCAGATCATCAAGATCGTCAACGACGAACTTACGCAGCTTCTGGGCGGCACGCAAAGCAAGCTCACCGTAGCCGACAAACCGCCGACGGTCATTATGCTGGTAGGTCTGCAGGGTGCAGGTAAAACGACCACTGCCGGCAAGCTGGGCAACCTGCTGCGCAAAAAAGGCAAAAAGCCTTTGCTGGTAGCAGGCGACATTTACCGTCCCGCGGCTATTAAACAATTACAGGTGCTGGGGCAGCAGCTCTCACTGCCCGTCTTTGTCCTCGGCGATCAGGTATCTCCGGTCGAGATAGCGCGCCAGGCAATGGATAAAGCTTTCTCACTGGCTTGCGACACAGTCATCATCGATACCGCAGGCCGCTTACATATCAACGAAGAACTGATGGACGAACTGCGTAATATCAAAGCTGCCGTCAACCCGCATGAAATACTGCTGGTCGTCGACGCAATGACAGGTCAGGACGCCGTCACCGTAGCTGAAAGCTTTAACGGCGAACTGGGCATCGACGGACTTATCGTCACCAAGCTCGACGGCGACGCCAGAGGCGGTGCGGTACTGTCAGTCAAAGCAGTTACCGGGCGCCCGGTAAAATTTGTCGGTATGGGCGAAAAGCTCGATGCACTGGAACCCTTCCATCCCGACCGTATGGCCTCGCGTATCCTGGGCATGGGCGATATCCTGTCGCTCATCGAAAAGATCCAGTCCACGACCGACCTTGCCAAAGCCCTGGAAATGGAAAAGAAACTGCGCAAAGACGAATTTACGCTTGAGCAGTTCCTGGAACAGATGCAGCAGGTCAAAAAACTCGGTTCCCTGGACACGATCCTGGGACTGATCCCCGGTATGGGCGGTATCAGCCAGAAGCTGAAAGAAGCTAACGTAGACGAAAAAGAATTCGACCGCGTGGAAGCTATCATCCGCTCCATGACCCCTAAAGAACGCCGTCATCCCGATATCATCAACGGCAGCCGCCGTAAACGTATCGCAGCAGGCTGCGGTATGCGCGTGCAGGATGTCAACAAGCTGCTCAAAAACTTTGAGGAAAGCAAAAAGATGATGAAAAAGATGCAGGGCATGGCCAAGTTTGCTTCAAAAGGCGGTTTCAAAATGCCTTTTATGAACAAATAAATTTAAATCAACATCTGGTTGAAGGAGGTGAAATAGACAATGGCAGTTAAAATCCGTTTAAAACGTATGGGCGCTAAAAAAGCTCCTTTCTACCGTATCGTTGTTGCTGACTCCCGCTCTCCGCGTGACGGCCGCATCATCGAAAGCATCGGTTACTATGATTCCACTGTACAACCTGCTACCGTAAAGATCGACGAAGAAAAAGCTCTTTCCTGGATGGCTAAAGGTGCGCAACCTACTGATACCGTTAAAAACCTGTTCAGCAAAGACGGCATCATGAAAAAATATGCTGAATCTAAAGCAAAATAAGAAATGAGGCGTGATTTGCATGAAAGAATTGGTAGAAGTAATGGCCAAGTCTCTAGTGAGTAATCCGTCTGCAGTAGTCGTGGAGGAGGAAACCACCGGAACATCAACGGTGCTTCGCCTCCATGTTGCTCCTGAAGATATGGGTAAAGTTATTGGAAAACAGGGCCGTATTGCTAAAGCAATCAGAACTGTCATGAAAGCTGTTGCAACCCGTGAGAATGTAAAAGTTGTCGTAGAGATTGTCTAAGACGTATAAGGATGGTAAGTGAAATGGATAAAATGTTTGTACGTGTTCCGGTTGCAATAAAAGCAAAAGTAACAGAAGATCTCAAGTTGAAAATTATTGGCGATGTCCAAAACACCATAAAACAAATCAACCTGGATATCGAACACTTCGAATTCCAAGCCAAAAAAGCTCTTGCCCAGGCCGCCAGCGACCTGAGCGTACTTCCTTCTCTGCGTGAGCAGATCGAAATGGAAAGAAACAAGATCACTGCCGCTAAAGCAGAAGCCGAAGATAAACTCAAACGTGCCGAAGCTTTGGAGATCGGTGCTGAGATCGGTCACGGCACTCTCGAACGTACTGTCGAGATCACTGTCGGTACCAATATCGACGCACTGATGGGTGCCGAGATCCTCACCGAGGACGGCAAGATCATTGCTTTCCGCGAATGATATGGAAAAACAGGTAGTTATTGGCACTATTATCGCTCCGCACGGTGTGCGGGGCGATCTTCGTATTCTGCCGCAGACAGATCATCCTGAACAATTTTTAGAGCTTTCCTATTTGCTGCTCGAAGACGGCCGCTCGCTCCAGATAACCTCCGCCCGCTTTCATAAACGTATGGTACTGATGAAATGCAAAGGCGTGGAAACAATGAACGACGCTGAGCTGCTGCGCGGCAAAAAGGTTTTGATTAACAGTGAAGATCTGCCTCAGCTTGAAGAAGGCGAATATTATGTAGCCGATCTGCTCGGTCTGCCCGTATTCGATACGGCAGGAACACAGCTCGGCACCTTCAAAGACGTGCTCAGCACCGGCAGCAACGACGTTTACGTTATTGCCGTGCCCGAAGGCAAGGACATACTCGTTCCTGCCCTTAAAAAACACGTTAAGGAAATCAATCTCAAAGACCACCGGATCGTGGTCGAATTACCGGAATGGACAGATGCACCGTGAGATTTCTTTTTATTACCTTATTTCCTGAACAAATTGAACAGGCGGCTGGCCACAGCATCATCAAACGCGCCGTCGATGCCGGCCTTGTAGAAGTGAGCTGCATCAACCCGCGCGATTTTGCCACCGACCGGCACCGCACCGTTGACGACACGCCCTTTGGCGGCGGCGCCGGTATGGTCTTGAAACCGGAACCGATGGTAGCGGCTATCCGCATGGCCAAACAGCAGCTGCCGGCAGCGCGCGTTATTGCCATGTGTCCGGGCGGACGCACTCTGAAACAGGAGATCGTTGAAGAATATGCCGGCAGCGTCCAGGACCTTATTCTTGTCTGCGGCCATTACGAAGGCTTTGACGAACGCATCTTCAACTGGGTCGATGAAAAGCTTTCTATTGGTGACTATGTACTTACCGGCGGCGAGCTGCCGGCATTGATCGTTATGGACGCCGTAGCGCGTTTTATTCCCGGCGTACTGGGAAAAATGGCCAGTGCCGTTGAAGACTCCTTCAGCACAGGCTTACTGGAATATCCTCAGTATACCCGCCCGGTGGAATTTGAAGGCCTGGCAGTGCCGGAAGTACTGCGTAACGGTAACCATGCCCTCATCAACCGCTGGCGGCGTAAAGAAGCCCTGAAGGCAACTTATCTGCGCCGCCCTGACCTGCTGTCAGAGCTTGGCAAAGAAGATGCGTTGCTGCTCAAAGAAATCAAACAGGAACTCGCAGGTGATAAGAATGGCTAACCTTTATTTGGGTCTGGTGCATTATCCGATCTATAACAAAAATATGCAGGTCATCGCCACCGCCGTCACCAACTTCGATATCCATGATATTTCCCGCACTGCCCGCACCTATGACGTCAAAAAATATTTTTTGATCCATCCGCTCCAGGTGCAGGCCGAGATCATCAAAAGGATAACCGACTATTGGCAGCACGGTTACGGCCAAACCTATAATCCCGACCGCAGTAATGCGCTGGAACGTGTTACCTATACGCCAAGTATAGCCTCGGCTATCGCCGCTGTTACTGAACTGGAAGGGCAGGCGCCCGTCACCATTACTACTGATGCCCGCACCTATCCTAATACAGTGACCTATGGCTTTGTACGCGATCTGCTGCATAATGGCGAGAAACCAATGCTGCTGCTTTTTGGTACTGGCTTCGGTATGGAACAGGAAACCATGAACGGCTTTGACTATGTGTTGGAACCTGTTTACGGCTCCTGCGACTACAACCACCTGTGCGTGCGTTCGGCAGCGGCGATTATTTTAGACCGGCTGGCCGGTGAAGCCTGGTGGGAAAAATAATTGCCAAAATATCTAAAAAATAATTGCAACCAATGTAACATTATGATATAATGTCATTTGTGTAAAACGGACGGTCCGCTGTGGTGTGTTCGCACATGAACGTCTATGATTCGAGGAGGAAATTATGAATATTATTGAAGTATTGGAACAAGAACAGCTTCGTTCCGACATCCCTGACTTCCGTGCAGGCGACACCGTAAAAGTTTATGTAAAAGTAGTCGAAGGTACCCGTGAACGTGTACAGATGTACGAAGGTGTAGTAATTGCACGCAGCGGCGCCGGCGTTCGTGAAATGTTCACCGTTCGTCGTATTTCCTACGGCGTAGGCGTTGAAAGAACATTCCCCGTTCACAGCCCCCGTCTGGAGAAAATCGAAGTATCCCGTCGTGGTATCGTTCGCAGAGCAAAACTCTACTATCTGCGTAACCTCACCGGTAAAGCTGCTCGTATCCGCGAACGCAGATAATCGGCATCAAATTACCAAGCGTAACTCAAAAGACCGTTTCAGTTTAACTGAAACGGTCTTTTTGTATTTCTTGCACGTAATTTCTACCATAATGGATAAAAACAGCGCTATTATAGATTTAAGTAAAAATGCGCATCTTACTTAGTCGATATTAAAAAGGGAGTGTTACTATGCAGGCTATCGAAATGAAATATTGCGGAGAATATAAAATAGGTGAGTTTTATGAAGGCGCTGTTAAAACAAACAAAAAACCAGTTCCTGTTATTGCGGTGATTTGTACTGTTAATGACAGGGACAAGAACGAACTTGTTCTGGGCAATTATCTTGTTTGTGAAGGCGGCGAAACAGAAAGCAGTCTGTTTGATACAAAACAGTTTAAGAAAGATACTTTTTATACAGTTACGGCTACCCGCGTCAAAAGTACAGCAGCGGATCAGATATTAAATGTGGGCATGAAAGTAAAGCTTACCTTTGCACGGGAAAATTATGCGGAATTTTTGATTACTGAATTGAACGGCAAAAAATTGGATTGCTGAAAAGGAGTGATAGTAAATGAGCAGAGTTAATTTGGTTTTTACAGAAAACGGACAAGGTCATGAGCATGCTGGTACGGTATATGAAAATACACAGGCGGTTAAAGCAGCAGTAGATTTTACCGTGGAACCGAATGGTACAGAAGGGACAGATACATTTTATAAAATCAAAGGAAGCATGTCGCATAGTATCTATCACGCCGACAGAGCTTTTTACAAACCTGCTCCCAACTGGCTGTCAGTAGGATATTATGCAACGCAGATGCTGCTGGAATTTACTGTTGCTGATGATCAAGGCGACTGGTACGCTGTTGGACCGGTAACATCGGTTGGGTCGCACAGTGAATCCGCAGGCGGTTTAGCTTCTGTAACCGGCAGCGTCAGCAGTAGTGGTGTGGTAAATTTTAATGGCAGCACAACTTTTTCTGCAGCGGACGTACAGATTATCAGTAAAAATGCCAATTTTGCCCATGAGAACAGAGCTGTCTGGGAAGTGCAGCTGTCTCATGTAGGTTTTCTCAGTCCGGCAAGACCTATAAACCCCAGACCGGCGTCTTACGGCGGTTTTAGTTTTGAATTTGAGGTAGGATTAAGGACAAGAAATGCTGCCGGCGCAGTAAATATTGTATGTAAGCCGCATGTTATCTGGCTTTATGATTATACCAGAGGCATAACACACCATACGATCGAAGCCAATAATTGGGTACAAGATAGTACTGGTAATAGAAGTGGCGAGTTTACGATCACTTTGCCGTAAGAACAAATACAAAATTAGTTGTAGTAGTAAAAAAGCAGACATTCACTTTTTAGTGAATGTCTGCTTTTTATATGCTTGGTTTTAATTTGTCAAAAGCTGCCGCAGCCTGTCCAAAGCCTTTAAGCGGTGCTTGGTGATATTGCGCACGCTGCAGCCCAGACGTCCTGCCACTTCTTTTGGCTTCAGGTCGTCCAAAAATAGCAGTGTCAGGATCTGCTGCTGCTCTGCGCTCAGCTGCCGCAATGCCTCCTGCAGCTCTAACGAAAGCAAAAGCCGTGCCAGCTCGTCCAGACGTGCCGTATCTGCAAGGCCTGTATCCAGCAGGTCGATGCCGGCTTCACTGCCCGTATCTATCTGCGCTTCGTTTTCCCAGATCCTGCCCTGCTTCTGCATGGCGTCAAAAAGTGCAAAATGCACCTTACAGCGTGCTAGACCGGGCCAGCTTTCAAAATCAGCGCCGTTATATTTTAAAACCAGCTCGATAAACGTCAAAGCGGCGATCCCTTCTGCGTCTTTACCAAGCGATCTGTAAAACATCTCCCGGCGGGCCTCGCTTTGCAGCAGCGGCTTAAAATCCTCGCACAGCTGCAGCAATGCCGCCTTATCACCGCTTTGGGCAGCTGTTATCAGCGTTTGTAATCTTTCGGACTGTTCCGATAAACTTTTTATAACCATCAGTTCTCTCTATAATTTTATGATACCCGGCTATACTGTAAAACGTCACGCGCAACAAGAAACAGTCTAAACTTTTTTGAAGAAAATTAACACCCTATACAATCAGGTGTTAATTTACTGCCACTGCTGTCTAAAATAAAAGCGGGAGGGAGATACTATGCAAAAATATATCAGTCAGCAATTAAAAACAGCGCGCCACAATAAAAAGCTGACCCAGGAACAGGTCGCCGAAGCAGTAGGACTATCGGCAAAACATTACGGCTGCATCGAACGCGGTGAGGTCAGTACTACTATCGCGGTGTTGGTGCGGCTGCAGCAGGTGCTTGAATTTGAAGTATCTATAATAATCAAAATTTAGTCTGCCGTGGCAGATTTTTTTATTTGCTGCTTTTTTTGAAAGGCTGATAAAACTTTCTAAAAAACGGCGTGTAGTGCATAGATGGTACTGCACGTTGCTTTTTTTTTCGATGTTTTCGCCACTTGGCGAGTGAAGCACGCACACGCACTTGCGGTTTGCCGCAAGTGCCGCGCAGCGTGATATCGCGGCGCTGAAAAAAAATTTTAGAAAAATCCTTCTTGTGTCTTGTAGGGGGGGACATCTGTGGTAATATAATAAAAGGATTATATAAAATAATTAAAAAATACAAATTAATGCAATTTAATATTGTTTTTACACAAAAATATTTTAGAAAAGTAATGTTATACAAAGTTGATTCCTGCGGCACCAGCCGAAGAATATAATCTTGAACAAATTTTAAGGAGTGGTTTGGGTGGATTTAAAAGCAAGTAGAAAAAGACAGCTGGCAGCGGCAGTAACGCTGGCAGTTATGGGAATGGCATGGGTATCTGTGCCGCAGCAGGTATGGGCTAAAACAGGCGATGCGGGTGCTATAGATAAACCGTTGACTTTAGCTGAATATGAACTGAAGAATGCTACAGGCGGCGCTATTGATACGTTGCGTAAAGATTTTAGTGGTGATGACGTACTTGTTGCCCAATATCATTCCGGCTGGGCAGATAATCCTGCCAGTGGTGATATGAGTGGTAAAACGATTACGATCGGCAGTATGTCGATTGAAGGTGTCATAGCCAAAGACGGTATTGGACAGGTGGGCGATCTTTCTCAGGGAGCGGTAAAAGGTTCCAATGGTGGATTAGGTTACGCTGCCGGGCTGTTCAACCGTAATGGCTTGGCTAATGCCACTATCAATGTTGGCAGTGCTGTTATTTCTGCTACAGGTGGCGGAACGGCTACTCAATACAATGATCCTGCTAATAAAACTTACCAAAGAGAAGGCGGCGAAGGCCAATATACAACCGGTAATGCGAATGGTGTGGGTGGTGCTGGCGCTGAAGGCGGAAATGGTGGTAAAGCCATTGCTGTAGGCGTTGCCATAGGCGTGATTCCTTCCACTGAAAAAACAACTGTCAGTGGTGCGGTCAGCAGCAATGTGAATATTTCCGGGGGCGACTTAACTGTGAAAGCAGAAGGTGCGCTGGGCGGCCATGGCGGTTATGGTGGTACAGGCGCTCAAGGTGCTGACGGTGCTGCTTTAGAAGAACATCAGGCTGCCAATGGGACTAAGGGTGCAGATGGAACTGACGCTGCTCCGGCTGATAAACCGGCCAAACCGGCTGATGGTACTGATGCTTCTTCGACTCCGGCAGGTAACGGAACTGTTTCAGCTACAGGATACTATCAGGGACCTGGTAACACTAATTGGGTACAAACTGGCTGGTCTTCTACAGCAGGTGCTAATGGCAGCAATGGTGGCGATGGAACAACTGGTACTACAGGTAAAGCTGGCGGTAACGGTGTTGCCGGCGCCGTTGGTACTGTCGGTGCGCAAGGAAATACAGGCCAGGCTGGCGGTACGGGCGGTGCAGGCGCCAACGGTGGCAACGGTGGTGACGCTGTCAGCACAGGCTTTGATGTTAATAATATTGCCAAAGGCAGCATTTCCTTAAACAGTTTGACTGTAGAAGCCAAAGCAGGAGTCGGTAATGCCGGTGGTACGGGCGGTGGTACGGGCGGTGCCGGCGGCAACGGCGGCGTTGGCGGTATTGGCCAACAGGGCGGTAACGGTGGTGTTGGCGGCGATGGCGGAGTTGGTGGCGACGGCAGTAACGGTGGTAAAGGACAACAAGGTGGCCAGGGCGTCAGTAATGGTTCGGGAAATGGATTTAATTGGAATGCAACCGTTGGCGGTAATGGCGGCGCCGGTGGTGCAGCTGGTAATGGCGGCATTGGTGGTGCAGCTGGCAATGGCGGTAACGGTGGTGTTGGCGGGGTTGGCGGCACAGGCGGTAACGGTGGTAACGGTGGTAACGGTGGTGCTGGCGGCAATGGTGGCAACGGTGGTGTCGCTACAGCCAATGGCCTGGTCGGAACAGACAATACTGATCTGAATATCGCTATTGGCACTATTACTGTTACTGCTGTTGGTGGTGACGGTGCTAAAGCTGGCATCGGAGGCGCAGGAGGCGCAGGAGGCATTGGCGGCCAGGGCGGTAATGGCGGCGATGGTGGTGCTGCCGGAACAGCTGGTGCTGGTGGACAAGGCGGTGTTGGTGGTACTGGTGGTGCTGCTGGTGCCGCTGGTGAAAATAATAGTGTTCCCATCGCTAACACTGCCACAATCGGCGCTAATGGAGCACACGGTATTTCAGGCACTCAGGGTGCAATCGGCACTGCCGGATTGAATGGCGCCGGCGGTGATGCTGGTAAAGGCGGCTTTGGCGGCAATGGCGGTACTGCTGGTGCTGCTGGCACCAACGGTGCAGGCAGCAGTGCTTATGCAACTGCTGTAAACCTGGCTAATACCAACGGTATCTTACAAACTACTTCTATCACTGCCACGGCCACGGCAGGTAAAGGCGTGGGCAGCTTTAGCATAGCAGACGCTTATGTAGCTGCTGGCGGTATTGCTAATACTGACAATGCCGGGAAAGATGGTACTGCTGGTAAAACAAATGAAACAGGAACAGGTACTGGGATCGTAGATGATAAAGTAAGCCAGGATGGTATTTCTAATGCAACTTCTAACGGCGGTGCAGGCGGCGTCGGTATCACTCCTACAGGTAATGTTGCACAGTCTGCTAACGGTGCAACGGCTGAAGCTATGGGCCTTTTCACTACCGACGGTACTTTGAACGTGGTTTCTGGCGAGGGTCTGGCAATCAGCGCATTGGCACAAGACGCGGCAACTACTAATACGGCTAAGGCTGTTACAGCTACAAATTCCAATAATGTTTACGCTGTAACAGGAGACTTTAGCGTTACAGCAACTGCAACAGGCGATGTTGATTTACCAACAGCTGCTGCAGGCACGAATCCGGCGTTTGATTATAAGGCTAATGTTACTGACACTAAATCTGAGGCAACAGCATTTACAGTAAATGCTGTTCCATGCTTGTTGATGTTGCTGGTAAATTGACCATTGCAGCAACTGCCACTAAAGGTGAAAATACGAATTTTGCTCAGGGTATGGCGCTTGACAATACTACTGTCAGGGTACATACGACAGACGCTATTAATATTACAGCGACCGCCGCAGATAGTGATTGGCAGGGAGCACAGGGCATAGAAGGCAATAAAAATGACCTGGAGTTCATCAGTGATGCTGGCGGCATTACAGTGACCGCTGATGGCGGTAATGGTACTGCAGGTAGCCTGAAGCACGAATATTCTGTCTGGACTTACGACAGTAATGTTACCTTTGATGCTAAAGATGCAGGTATTGTATTTAACGGCGATGTAGAGGTTGTAACGAACGCTACAGCAGATAGTACTCTGAATTTAAAATCAAATACTGAAGTTAAAGCAGGAACTGATAGTGCAGGTTCTTTGAAGATCAGCGGTACGACTATGAACCTGACCGATAACCTGCGAACCCTTACTGTAGCCGATAAGACTACGCTGAAGGGAAGCACAGTTTACTTCTATGACGATAATGATCAGGCAGATAAATACAACACTGCTGATTATCGCACTATCACTACCAATGATTTGGATGCTTCCGGTACCAACGAGCTCTTTATGCGTACCAATGCCAACGGCGCCTACGGTCAGTCTGTTGGCAACGACCAGATCGTTTCTGAAAATGCTGCTACCGGCAGCGGCACTTATGACATCACTGTTTTTGACCAGGGTATGCGCAACGGCTACAACAATGCGGCCGGCGCTGCTGGTAAAGGTCATTTGAATGACGATGTTGTGCTGATCCAAGGTGCAGAGGCTGATAAAAACAATGGCGGCAATGCTACATATAACATCAAAGAGATGCAGTATGATAACGGCATCTGGGCTTATGAATATGAGGGCAAAGCAGAAGTTGGTGCTGATGGCAACCTGAACCTGACTAATATCACCACTAAAGCTTGCGAACAATCCTCTGCTCAAACAGCAGCACAGGACGCCAACAAGATCGCAGCCGGCGCGGCAGTGACATTGTTCGGCGCAGACGAAACTCTGATGGAACGTCTGGGAGATGTACGCAACAGCGCTGACGACAACGATGGTGTCTGGGCTAAATATGTGGGCGGCAAGATCAAAGTGGACGGTCTTAAAGGCGACAACGACTTTAAATACAACGGTTTCGCAGCCGGCTACGACCATGAGATCGGCAACAACTGGCGTATCGGCCTGGCTGGGCAGTATGCCAAAGGCGATACTACTTTGACTAACGGCGACGGCGAAATCAAGACCGCGGCAGGAGCTTTGTACGGCACCTGGACGGGCGACAAAGGCCATCATGTAGATATCATTGCCAAAGTTGGCAAAGTAGACAGCGAGACCAGCGCTTACGGCGGTACTATCGCCCAGAAGCTGGACGGTGATTTTGGCAGCACGGCCATGAGTTTTGCTGTGGAATACGGTTACCGTCAGGACTTGAACGACGGCTGGTTCGTAGAACCGATGGTACGCGCCAGCTACGTGCATCTGGGCGGCGATGATTACACTGTCACTACTCATGACAATACCATGAGCGTTACTAACGATGCCATGAACAGCATCGTGCTGCGGGGTGGCTTCCTGCTGGGCAAAGAGTTCAAACAAGGCAGCAGCGTCTATCTGAAAGCGGCAGTGCTGCACGACTTTGACGGCGACATCAACACTTCGATCAAAGGCGACGGCAGAACTGCCAGCTACAGCGATAGCATTGGCGGCACGGCGATCGAATACGGTATCGGCGTCAATCATAAATTTAACAAAGATTCCAGCATGTATTTTGATGTAGAACGCATCAGTGGCGGCGATGTGACCAAAAACTGGGGCGTCAACGTTGGTTTCCGTTACAGCTTCTAAAAGTAAGCAACAGTTTTAAGAGTAAGAAGGCAGCTTGAAAAAGTTATAAAGCAAATCCCTCATGCAAGTGAGGGATTTCTTTATAAAATTTTATAAAAAAAATTAGGAGATGAGTTTGATGAAAGGTTATAGCAAAAAGCAAGGTCAAAAGTTGCAAAGAAAAGTACTGCAATCATTGCTTGCGGCAAGCGTAATGTGCGTTTGCACATTCGGGGGGGACAATTCCGTCTGGGCGGCAGATTATAACAGCGATGAAACATTAAAGCCAGCAAACACAGGTAGTGCTGCTAATTGGGAAACTTATGATAATGTAATTATTAATAAAAATAATAGTGATAACAATTTTAATGGTATTGAGCTGCGTGAGAGTGGTTCTAGTAAGCAATTAAAAGTCGATGGGAAAATAGATATTGCGATTACAGACGATGCTTCTAATACTTCGACCCATCGTTATACTGGTCTGAATATGTATGGGGGCAAGATTGAGGCAGCAGATGGATTTAATGTCACTATCAACAGTACTGCTGCTACTGGCAGTGGCAATAAATATGGTATCTATGAAAATGTCGGCGATATGATCTTGGGAAAAGATTCCCATATTACGATTGATACTAAAATTGGTGATGTATACGGCATTTATGTTGAAGATGGATATGGTGATACCGTTCTTCTGGGCGGGAAGCTGCAGATAGATATTAACCAAAATAATGAAGATACAGCTACCGAGAAGGCTTATGGTTTTTATACGAAACCTAATCCCAATACGGATTCTGTTTTTACGGAATTAAATATTGCAGTTAAAAGTCTCAATGAAGCCGGTGGTATGTATATAGAAACAGATCAAGGTAATAATAATAATTATGGCCAGGTTTGGTATCATAACAATGGTGATACATTTGTAAAGCCGTATGCGGATGCTAAGAATGAGAAGCTGGTTATTAAGGCAGAAGCAGTTAACGGCGTTGCCTTTGGTGTCAGGACAGTTGCTGGTTCCAATGTTAGTGGCACAAACAGTAAATTGTTTTCGGAAAATGCCAAGATCACGGCAGCCGGCAAAACTGAGGCCTATGGTTTTGATATCGGGAGTAGTTTTGATATAGAGATCGGGCAAGCGTTGGACATTGATGTGGCGGCAGAAGATAAAGCGATCGGTATGCAGATGGGCGGCTGCGCCGCAGTTTGGGACACTAATACTTTTAAAAGCAGCGGAGTAAATACGATCAAGGCCACGGCTACTGAAGGTGCAGCCAAAGGTATATATGTTTTTACAGGTATTGGTGCTGAATATAATAACCCATGTTATGGCTCCAGTAGTGTCGATATGGGCGACGGCACGGTGAACGTGGAAGCAGTTGGTAAAACTGGCGCTTATGGAATCGAGATCGGCGGCCCGTCAGGCTCATCCGGCACATTTGGCGATGCCGTCGTCACCGCCACTGCGGCAAGCGGCAACGCCTATGGCGTCTACAGCCATGAAAACAATGCGACTGTTACGTTTAATGAAGGTTTAAAAGTTAATGCTGACGCTGTCAACGGTACGGCGTACGCTTTGAAAGCTGACGACGGCAGTACGATCACGACCAGTAAAACCACTACGGACGCAGTGCAGCTGATCGGCGACCTTTCTGTTCAAAATGCCGGTAAGCTCAACGTCTTTTTGAATACGGCCGATTCCTTCCTTTCCGGTAGCAGTAAGAAAGATAATAATGCTAACAGTAAGCTCAACCTGGCGTTTGCCGCCGGGTCAAAATGGCAGATGACCGGCGGTTCCCAGGTCGATGACCTGACTGTCGGTAAAGGCACGGTTATCGATATGAGCGGCGACAAAGGTGCTAACAGTACTTTGTCGGTCGAGAACCTGAAAGGGTCGGGGGCTGAATTTATCATGGACGTCAACAAAGACGGCCACGACGCACTGCTCGTCAATACCAGTTCTGAAAACGGTAATCATACTGTCAACCTGAATGTAGAAAACACTGAAGCCTTAAAGCAGTTGGCAGCAAGTGATACGGCGCTGTTCACTACAGCAAATGCCGAAACTAAATTCACTGTCGGTGAATTATTCGGCCACGGTCTGTACGAATATTCCGCCGACTTGCAAAGTAAGGTCGGCGACGACGGCAAAATCCAATGGTATGTCGCCAACGCTAAAAGCAGGATCAGCAATGCTGTTTTAGAGCTGGCCAACACTGACCAGGTCGCCTATACGGCTTGGATCGACGGCAACGGCACTCTGCGACAGCGTTTGGGCGAACTGCAAAATGGCGCTGATAGCGGCGTCTGGGCCAGAATGTTTGGCGGCAAGCTGGGCGGCGACGAATTTACCAATAAATACAAAACCTATCAACTGGGCTATGACGCCCAAGCTGGTGACTGGCGTTTGGGTGCTGCCTATGAATACAGCGATGGCAGTTTGGACTACACCAGCGACAGCGGCAAAAATAAGATCGGCGCTGTGAGCCTGTATGGAACTTTGCAGGGCAAAGACAACAGCGCTTTGGACATCGTTATCAAACGCGGCCGCATTTACGGCGATATGGATATCTATGGTAAATACAGCGATAACGGTGATTATTCGACTGATGCTACTTCGATCGGTGTAGAATATACCAAACGCTTTGACGGCGGCAACAACGTCTATTTTGAGCCGCAGGCGCAGCTGACCTTTGGCCGCATCGATGGTTACGACTATGTGAGCGCCAAAGGCGTAAGAGTTGCCTACGATGACATCAACAGCCTGATCGGACGTTTGGGCATCGTGGCTGGCAAAGCTTTTGACAAAGGCGGCGCTTATGTCAAAGCTTCTGTGCTGCACGAGTTCAGCGGCGACAGCAGCGTGACGATGCTGGCAGCTAATGGGGAAAGCTATCAGGCGGATAAAAGCTACGGTGATACCTGGCTGGAAGTAGGTATCGGCGGCAATATCGCTTTAGGTAAAAACTGTGAGCTGTACGGTGACGTAGAACGCAGCTTCGGCGGCGATGTTACCAAGAACTGGGGCGCTAATATAGGATTCAGGTACAACTTCTAAAGCAGTGAGAGATCGGTTGGCAGGCACTGCGGTGACGCTTCCTGAAAGTTACTGCCGTGCTGTTTAGAACCGCTGAAAGCGGAGGAAGAACATGGAAAAAATAGATTATAAAAAACTGGGTATGGAAATCAAGATCCGCAGACTGCGCGCTGAGGTCAGTCAGTCTGACCTTGCCAGGCAGATCGGCATCTCGCAGTCGCATTTGTGTAATGTAGAGAACGGACGCCTGTCGCCAAGTCTGCGTTTATTGCTGAGCCTGCGTAAACTGCTGGGCTGCAATATTGATGAACTGTTAATAGAAGCAAGCAGTGAATCGCAGGGAAAAGCATAATGTAACTTGAAAATTCAAAAAGGCTGATAGAAATTTTATCAGCCTTTTTGCTATTGTCGTTTTAGAAAATAAGAATTTTGTATAAGTAAGAGCAAAAACGAAAAGAAAGTTATAAGAAAAGTGTGGTTATGTCTTGCGGGGGGGTACAAATATGCTAGAATTATTTAAAACAGAATATGTTCTTTGTATTAAAAATTGCAACGCAAACAAAAGAACGTATTCGTTTATGAAAATAAGCTGAATAATAAGGAAAGAGGTTGATGAGTATGTCGATGTTGGTCAGACAGAAAGAACTAACTAAGAGAGTGATGTGTTCGTTGCTGGCAGCAGGGGTAATTAACGTTTGTATATCAGGGGGGGACGTCTGGGCGGCTGATAGTGATCCAAATATTGTAAATATTGCAAGTCCCAGTATTGATTATAATGGTGGTAATGAATACCGCTATGCTGGAGTTTTTGTGAATGGCAGAACCGAAGAATATGGTAAAACGAATGTTGTGGACAAAATTGTCTTTAATAGTGCTAATACTACAACAAATAATTCTTCGAATACTCCTGGTACTGGTTACAATGCTGCAGTTGTTACTGGTGGCGGTACTTTGGAGCTTAATGCTAAAGAGATTTATGTTGGTTCAGCAGAACAAGGTGGCGATCGTGGTTTTAGATTGACCGGCGATAATAACACATTAAATGTTACTGCTGATAAGATAGTATCTTATACTGGTGATGAGTTTGTTCATGTCCGCAAAGGAGCTGCAAATGTAGCTAATATTACTGTTGGTGATTTTTATGCTAAAACTACTTGGGGTAAAGATGATTATGGTGTTTCAATATTACAGGTAAATGAAGGCGGCACTATAAACTTTAATGCAGATAAAGCTGCTTTTGATGGATCGACAAATGTTGCTGGAGGCGTTTTTGGTTCTGGCGGTTGGGGGACGCTGAATGTAACTGCCAATGAATTGAAGATCGACGGAAATATTTGCGGCACTTATGGAAATATGACTGGTGGTAATCACGCTGATACAGTTTTTGATTTGAATATTAAAGCCGGAAATTTAATAATGGCTGGCGATATCAATGCCGGGAGTATGGGCTCAGGGTACAGTAACCATGACCGTACGACTGACATAGATATCAATGTTATGGGTACTGCAGAACTGACTGGCGATATCAATGTTTACGAACGCGGCAACATCTCAGTCAGCTCAGATACTATGAAATGGAAAGGCAGTGCCGCGGTCGATAAAGGCACTTTAGATATTTCAAAAGTAAATAATCTTACGTTGACAGGTGTTGTAGCAGATGCCAGTGAGGCTGTGATCAAAGTTACCAATGGCGGTACGCTTGCAGTAAATGAAAATGGCAAACTTGGTATCAATGATTTGAAAACTGCCGGTACTTATAAAATAGTCAGTGTGGACGAAAACAGCACAGCCAACTTCTGGAAAGACGAAAATCTTGCTTATGACAGGACTTCGATGTTTGCAGAAGTCAAACAGAATAACAAAGATTATGACGTTGTTTATAAAGAATTGCAGGATTTGAGTGTTGCTGAAAAAGAAGCTGCCAAAGAGCAGATAGTTGCGGCAGCGGGCGGCGAGTCGCTGGCTGCGACAGCTGTTGTCGGCAGTATTATAACTGATAGTGAGGCTGTTGCAAAATCTGCTCCGGGTGCTAAAGCATTTGTCGCTGCTTTAACCAGCAGTACTGATATTACATCGGCTCAGGCTGCTGCGCATATCAATGCCGCAGTACAAATGGGAGAAACTTCCGGTACCAGTGCAAATGCTGTTTCTGTTGCCAGCAATGTTACCAGTACTATTACCGGAAGAATGTCGTTGAACGCTGCCCCAGTTGCAGATATTGGCGGCAAAGGCCGCAGTCTGTATGAAGATAACAGTGGTGCCGGAATTTGGGCACAATATGTACACGGCAAGGACAAAGTGCGCGATATGGCTATGGCTGGTGGTTCTGCTTCTTACGACAGCAAATATAATGGTTTTGTTTTGGGTACTGATTTTGCTAAGATCGGCAAATTCCAAAGCGGTATTGCTTTAAGTTATGGCAGTGGCGATACTACCAGTGTCGGTGGTGCCGCTTACAGCCGCAACGATTTTGATTTCTGGGGCGTAAGCTTATATGGCAGCATGAGAAATTCTGATACTAATTTGATTGCTGATATCGGCTATAGCCGCAGTGACAGTGATGTGGAACAAAATAACTTTGGCAGTCTGTTAAAAGCAAATCCGAAAACTGATACGATTACAATGGGGATCAAAGGCGAAAAACTGTATCAGTATGATGATTTGCAGGTAATGCCTTATGTTGGGTTGAGATATTTGAGTGTTGATACAGGTTCCTACAGCTCTGATATTGCCGGTCAGGCAGCGTTCAATTATGCGCCTGAACGTCAGAATATCTGGCTGCTGCCTGTGGGTGTGTCGCTGACTTATGAAAATATTACTGATAATGGCTGGAAAGTTCGTCCTAATATTGATTTGTCATATATGTGGGCTATGGGTGATACTGACAGCAGCATGACAGTTGGTTTACCTGGAACTGCTGCGGCAGACAGACTTGGTTATACTGTGATGGACAGCGGTTCATTTATTGGTAAAGTGGGTCTGGAAGCAGAAAAAGGCCATATGACTTATGGTGTAAGCTATAGTTATCAAAAAGGCAGCGATGCTCAAAGTAATAAATGGTTTGTTGATTTGAAGTACAGCTTCTAAAAACGCAGGTTTTTATTAAAAAAACTGTGCGGACAAAACAAAACCCCGGCACGTCGCGCCGGGGTTTTTATGTTTGTCCAAATTGTCAAAGGGCAGTAATTATTTTTTGTCTACAAGTTTGAGGGGTACGCCGATTTTGGCTTCAACTTTTTCGCCTTTGGCTACTTTTACAGCAGCGTCCAGACCCTGCTGGCCCATCAGTTCGGGCTGTTGAGCGATAGTTGCGGCCATTGTGCCTGCTTCTACTGCTTTCAGGCCGTCTTGTGTGCCGTCAAAGCCGACGATAAAGATTTTTTTGTTAGCGCTTTTAGCTGCTTCGATAGCGCCCAGTGCCATTTCGTCATTTTGAGCGAAAATAGCCTGGATGTCAGGGTTGGCCTGCAGCATATTTTCAGCAACAGTCAGGCCTTTGCTGCGGTCAAAATCAGCAGATTGTTTGGCAACAACGGTAAGCTTTTGATCGGCAACTTTATGGAAGCCTTCGCCGCGTTCGCGGGTTGCGGAAGCGCCGGGAATGCCTTCAAGCTCGGCAACTTTTACTTTTTCACCCAGTTTTTGGATGATGTATTCAGCTGCCATTTCGCCGCCTTTGATGTTATCGGAGGCGATGAAGGATGCTACGGTGCCTTTGTCGGCGCTGCGGTCAAGTGCCAGAACGGGAATGTTGGCTTTGTTGGCAGCCTGAACGGAAGTGGATACTGCTGCTGAGTCAACCGGGTTGATGAGCAGGATATCTACTTTTTGCTGGATCAAGTCGGAAATATCATTGGCCTGTTTAGCCGGGTCGTTTTGTGCGTCGACGATTTTAACATTGACGCCGAGTTTTTTAGCTTCGTCTTCAACGCCTTTGCGTACGGATACGAAGAAGGGGTTGTTGAGCGTGGAGATGGAGAAGCCGATAGTGGTGGCTTTTTTGCCGTCGGCAGGTTTTGCAGCTTTGTCGCCGCTGCCGCCGCAGCCGGAAGTGAGTACTGCCAGTACGGTGATGGCTGCTACTAAAAAGGTCCAGATTTTTTTCATTGTTGAGTGCCTCCTAAGCTTTTTTGCGGTCCATGAGTACCGCCAGTAAAATTACAATACCTTTGACAACTTGTTGGTAGAAGCTGGATACGTCGAGAATATTAAGGCCATTGTTGAGTGTACCGATAATCAGCACGCCGACCAGTGTACCTGTGATATAACCTTTGCCGCCGGAAAGGCTGGTGCCGCCCAAAACTACAGCGGCGATGGCGTCAAGCTCGTAACCTGTACCGGCAGTCGGCTGCGCCGAGTTGAGGCGCGAGGTGAGTACTGCGCCTGCCAGGGCGCAGAAAAAACCGGTGATAGCGTAAACAAAGATTTTGACGCGTTCGATTTTGATGCCGGCGATGAAGGAAACTTTTTCGTTGCCGCCGACGGCGTAGATCTTGCGTCCCAGAGGGGTTTTGCGCAGAATGAACCAGGAAACGGCAAAGGCCAGCAGCATGATGAGCGCCGGTACGGGCAGACCCATGATAAAGCCCTGACCAAAGTTTTGGAACAGGGGATCGTCGCTGAGACCGCTGATAGGATTGCCGTTGGTATAGACCAGCGTCAGGCCGCGATAAATGGTCATAGTGGCCAGCGTGGCGATAAAGGGTGCTACTTTGCCGTAAGCAATGACCAGGCCGTTGAGAGCGCCAAGCCCCATGCCGATGAAACAGGCTGCAAGGATCGCCAGCATCGGGTTCATACCGCCGACGATCAGGCTGCCCATCAGGGCGCTGGAGAGTGCCAGCAGGCTGCCGACAGACAGGTCGATACCGCCTGTCAGGATGACGAAGGTCATACCAAAGGAAATAAGGGCGTTGATAGAAACCTGACGCAGCAGGTTTTTCAGGTTATTAGGGTCGACAAAGCTGTCGTTTAAGGCGGCTATGACGATGAAGGTTACGACAAGGGCGATAAAGGGGCCCATTTTACGGATACGTTCTTTAATATTCATTATTTACTGTCCTCCTGTGGCAAGGGTGATGATTTTTTCTTGTGTCGCTTCGTCGTGGTTCAGTTCTCCGGCGATCTTACCTTCGTGGATAACGAGGATGCGGTCGCTCATGCCGATAACTTCCGGCAGTTCGGAGGAGACCATGATGATGGCGACGCCTTGAGAGGTCAGTTCGTTCATGAGATCGTAGATGTCGCGCTTGGCGCCGACGTCGATGCCGCGTGTCGGTTCATCCATGATGATGATGGAGGGGTTCATGCCGATCCATTTGGCGATGACGACCTTTTGCTGATTGCCGCCTGATAATGCTCCTGCTTCCAGATCAATGGAGGCTGCTCTGACGCCGAGTTTTTGCGAAAGTGCTGCCGAGAAAGCAGTTTCATTTTTTACATTGATAACGCTGCGTTTGGCGAAGGTGTCGACGCTGGGCAGGGCAATATTTCTGGAGATAGAGAAGTCGAGGATCAGGCCCTCGCTTTTGCGGTTTTCGGTGATGAAGCCAATGCCTGCTTTGATGGCGTCTTCCGGTTTTTTGATGCAGACTTTTTTACCATGCAGGTAAATTTCACCGCATTTGCAGGAATCGACGCCGAACAGGGCCCGCATGATCTCGGTCCGGCCTGCGCCCATCAGTCCGGCTACGCCGAGGATCTCGCCCTGACGCAGATTAAAGGAAATATTGCTGAACAGGCCGTCCTGACAGAAGTTTTTGACTTCCAGGACGATCTCGCCTGGGTCGTTGGTACGTCCGGGATAATATTCGGTGATGGAACGTCCGACCATGTCGCGAACTACTTGTTCCATATTGGTCTCACGGGTGGGTTTGCTGCTGATAGCGTAGCCGTCGCGCATGACGGTGATGGTATCGCAGTGGGCGAATACTTCTTCCATGCGGTGCGAGATATAGACGATGGCGACGCCTTTGTCTTTGAGGGCGTGCATGACGGCGAAAAGTTTTTCTGTTTCACGTTCTGTCAGGGCTGCCGTTGGTTCGTCCATGATGACGACTTTAGCGTCCAGCATCAGGTTGCGCATGATTTCTGTCATTTGCTGCTGGCCGACGCTGCATTCACCTGCTTCGGCATCAAAGGGCAGCGTGATACCTATTTGGCCGCATTTTTCTTCGGCGAGCCAGCGCATTTTTTTGAAGTCCAGCATACCGAAGCTGTTGGTGACGTTTTGCATCAGAAACAGGTTTTCCAGAATGGAGAGATTGGGCCAGATATTAAGTTCCTGATGGATGAAAGCGATGCCGTACTTTTCGGCTTCGAGGGCGTTTTTGAAGCTTACTTCCTGTCCATCGACGCAGATCGTGCCGCTGTCGGCTTTATGGATACCCGTCAGGATGTTCATAAGGGTGGATTTGCCGGCGCCGTTTTCACCCATCAGTGCATGGATCTCGCCTGATCTTAAGGTCAGGTCGACGCCTTTGAGTACTTCATTGGAGCCGAAAGCTTTTGAAATACCCTTCATGGTGATTTCCATTAGTCGCAAAACTCCTTTGTTATAAAATCTGTTTTAGAAGATAACGCCTGCGTGCAGGATGATATTGGCATAGGGGGTGATCTCGCCGGTGCGGATCACAGCTTTGGCAGTTTTGGTAGCTGCCTTGAAGGCTTCGTGGTCGGTAAGGATCTGTTCTTTGCCGGCAAAAAGATTCTGCGTTTGCTGCCAGAGGGCAGGGTTCTTAGTTTCCATTTCGGCAGCGATATGGATTTTTTCGACTTCCATATATTTAAGCACTTCTGTAAGGACGTCTAAAAAGGAAGGCGTACCAGGTTTCAGAGCCAGGTCGATTTTTGGGACGCCGGCGGGAACAGGCAGACCGCAGTCACCGATAACGATCGTGTCGGTATGGCCGAGATCGGCCAGGACTTTGGCGATATCACTGTTAAGGATTCCTATTTTTTGCATTCTCCAAGCATCCTTTCTACATCTTTAAGATAGGGCATGCCGCCCTGGGCGCCCAGCTTCTGCACCGAGAGGGCAGCGGCGGCATTGGCAAAGCGGATACTGTCGTCAATGCTGCGGCCTGAACATCTGGCGACGGCAAAAGCGCTGTTGAAGGTATCGCCTGCGCCGGTAGTATCTTCGGCATTAACGACGAAGGCGGGTACGGTGTGCACTTTGCCGTTTTTAGCATAAGCTACGCCGGCTTTGCCAAGCGTCATGAAAAAGCGTTCTTCCTGCAGCAGCAGGATCTCTTCGCTGGTTTTACCGGGATAGAGGGCTTCGGCTTCGTGTTCATTGGGGGTCACATAGGTGACTTTATCCAGCCATTCAGACGGGACGGGCTGGACGGGAGCCGGATTTAAAAGCACGCTGATGCCGGCCGCAGTACATTTGCCGATGATATAGTCGATGGTCGGCAGCGGGATCTCGTGCTGGAGCATGACCAGATCTGCTGCGGCAATGACTTCCCAGGCGGCGTCGATATGTTTGGGCATGACCAGATCATTGGCGCCTTTGATGACGATAATGCTGTTGTCGCCTTCGGCCAGGGTGATATGGGCGGTACCGCTGTTTTGTCCGGGCAAGATGCTGACATAACTGGTATCGATGTTGTTTGCCTGCAGGTTATTGATGATCATGGTGCCGTAGGCATCGTCGCCCACGCAGCCGATCATGTGTACCTGTGCACCCAGTCGCGCGGCGGCAACGGCCTGGTTGGCTCCTTTGCCGCCCGGTGAAACTATGAGCCGGCTGCCGATGATCGTTTCGCCGGCTGCCGGGCGTTTATCTGCTTCTACTGTGAGGTCGATGGAGCAGCTGCCAATAACAGCGATTTTGACCATTGTGATCTCTCCTTACGTCTTGGAAACTTATGATTTTTTAATATTGCTATATTCGTAACATTATAATATTCTACACTGGCTGGTTATATCCTGCCTATTTAATGATGATTTTGAAAAAGCTAATACTTATGTATTTTACCGCAAGCTACTGTTTTGAGCAAGGAAAATCACTGGGGTAATGTAAATTTTTTTCGACAATTTGCCTTTGGCGATTGACAAATCCACTAATGTTTGTTAACGTAGAAACGGTGTTGTGAACGTAGTCAGTACGTTGGCAAAAAATAAAAGAGACCGCACCGATTCAGTTGATGCGTTGGGATAAGAGGGAGTATATATGAGCACTAAAAAATCAGGAACATCTTGGCAGGATACGATCAGTGACTGGCTGGTTTCGATCATTGTAGCTGTAGCGCTGGCATTTTGTATTCGTACGTTTATTGTTGAGCCTTACATGGTCGAGGGTACGTCTATGTATCCGACGCTGGAAAGCCATGAGCGCCTGATCGTCAGCAAGTATAAATATTTCTTTACTGATCCGCAGAAGGGTGAGATCGTTGTTTTCCGTTATCCAAAAGATGAAAGCCGCGATTTTATCAAACGTGTTATCGCGACCGGCGGTGATACTATTGAAATGCGTGACGGTAAGGTTTTGGTCAATGGCAGTGTGATCGAAGAAAATTATATTTACAAGGATGATCCCAAAGGACCGAACAAGTCTAATTACAGAAAATCCGTCGTGCCGCAGGGACATATCTTCGTTTTGGGCGATAACCGCAATAATTCTGAGGACAGCCGCTTTGCCGATGTTGATTTTGTGCCGTTGAAGCTTGTGAAGGGCGAAGCAGTTGTTGCTTTCTGGCCTGTTGAAAGATGGCGTACGCTGCCTTGATAGGCGGGCGGGGAGATAATTATGGATTTTAAGATACAGTGGTTCCCTGGTCATATGACTAAGGCCAAACGGATGATGGAGCAGCAGCTGAAGCTGGTGGATGTTGTGGTTGAAATGCTGGACGCACGTATTCCCCGTTCCAGCAGTAATCCGATGCTGATCCAGATGCTGGGGGAGAAGCCCAAGGTCGTGGCTTTGAATAAGACCGATATGGCCGATCCGGTCAAGACTGAGAAATGGCTGCAAACTTTTAAAAACAGTGGCTTGCCTGTCTGCAAGGTTGATTGCAGTACGGGTAAGGGCGTAAAACAGATGGTGGCTGCGATACAGCAAGTGGCCAGGCCGGTGACGGAAAAGTGGCTGAAAAGAGGCGTGCGTAACCGTTCGATCCGCGTTATGATCGTAGGTGTTCCGAATGTGGGCAAATCGACTTTGATCAACCGTCTGGTTGGTAAAAATAAAGTTGTGGCTGCCGACAGACCCGGCGTAACGCGTGGTCAGCAGTGGGTGACTATTGCCAAAGGTCTGGAGCTTTTAGATACTCCCGGTGTTTTATGGCCTAAATTTGAAGACCCTGAAGTCGGTTTTTGTCTGGCGGTAACAGGGGCGATCAAAGAGGAAGTTTATGACAGGGAGACAGCGGTAGAGCTTTTGCTTGAACGGCTGATGCGTACTTATCCTGATGAGCTGCGGACGAAGTATGCGATCGATTTTTCTGAAGCTGAGCCTGTAGGCGAGGTCATGGCAAAGATCGCCGTTGCCCGCGGCTGCCTGAAGGCAGGCGGAGTCCTTGATCTTGACAAGGTTATCCAGATGGTGCTGCGTGATTTCCGTACAGGTAAGCTTGGACGCTTTACTTTAGATGAACCAGGTGAAAATAATTAAGGCCGCATTGCAGCGGCCTTTTTAATTAGGGGTGGAAATGATGAAGATCAGCGAGGTAAAGGAGCTATTGGCTGGCGCACCTGACCGGGACCAGCTGGCAGAGCTTGCTGCTGACGAGCGCGGCGGTGTGCAGAAGCTGCTGGCCGCTTATTATAAAAAACAGGAAAAGCTGCATTTGGAGCAGGAACGTTTTGCTGCAATGCTGGCTTATGAACGTAAATATTATGCTCAGGGGGCGCGGTATATTGCCGGTATCGACGAAGCCGGGCGCGGACCTTTGGCTGGACCTCTGGTGATTGCGGCCGTTATTCTGCCGCAGGAGGTATTTATCAGCGGCCTGAATGATTCCAAGCAGCTTTCGGTAGCGAAGCGTGAACAGCTTTATGACGAGGTGCTTGCCAAAGCGCTGGCTGTTTCTGTAAACGTGGTCAGTATCAGCAATATCGACGAGCTGAATATTTATCAGGCTACGAAGCAGGGGATGACTGAGGTGCTGGAGCATCTTGAGATCAAACCGCAGGTGGCGCTGGTAGATGCCATGCCGATCAGCTCGGTCGGTATCGAAACGGTATCCCTGATCCATGGCGATGCGCTGAGCGCTTCCATAGCGGCAGCTTCTATTATCGCCAAAGTCACCCGTGACCGCATGATGATAGAACTTGCCGGGCAATATCCGCAATATGGTTTTGCCGGCAATAAGGGTTATGGCAGCCGGGAGCATATGCAGGCTCTTGCCGAATTTGGCGCGACGGAGTGGCATCGGCGCAGTTATGAGCCGGTAAAAAGTATGCATTTAACGCCTGTTATGCGTGCGAGCAACAGATTATTTTCACCGCTGGCAGGAAAGTGACAGAGGCCAGGCAAACGCTGGGGAAGAAGGGCGAAGATGCTGCCTGCGCTTATTTGGAACGTAAGGGTTACGTCATCTGCCGCCGGAATTACCGCTGCCGTTATGGCGAGATCGATATTATTGCCGCTAAAGGCGGCGAGC
>NZ_CATWDQ010000023.1:0-31847 GCF_958349595.1 uncultured Phascolarctobacterium sp.
TGGGGAATATCTTCAAACAAGGCGGAGAGGGTTGCAATCTACCTTGCCGAAAATCAGCTTCATAAGTTTTAAATTTAGCAATATTTAAATTCCTAATACTTTAATTTATGTTATTATAGCACATTCTGCCTTTTTTCAAAATAGTTTTTTTAGAAATTTATTTTTACATCAAAAAGCAGCTTCTCCATTTGCAGGAGAAGCTGCTTTTTATATCAGGCAAATACTTTTCCTACCATCCTTTACAGCATGGTATCATCAAACACGACAAAAACATTTTTACCTTTTTCTTTCGCTTTATACAAAACCTTATCTGCCTGCTGATATAAATCGTCAAAGGTCGATCCGGCAGCAGACTCACAGAACACTATGCCAATACTGCAGGATATTTTCAAGCCTTCCTGAGTATCGCCTTTGCTGTAAAGGCTGCAGATCTGCTCCGCTTTGGCTAAAGCATTTTCCTTACTGCTAATATCGCACATCAGCACCGCAAATTCATCGCCGCCGATGCGCCCCAGCAGATCCGAGCTGCGGAAGCTGCGTTCAAGGTTAGCCGTAACTTCGCACAGCACCGCATCTCCGAATGCATGTCCCTTACTGTCGTTAACATTCTTGAAATCATCAATGTCGAGCAGGAAAAAGGCATGCTGCCGTTTCGTACCGTCAGCCAAAACTTCATTGACATATTTTTCAAAGACGGTCCGGTTATAAACGCCCGTCAATCCATCACGTTCTGCTTTATGCTGCATCCGTGCGAATTTATTCTGCGTATCGTTGATATCCAGCACATTGCCCAGAACGCGTTTGATCTGCCGCTTATCATCAAACACCACTGCCATATAAAAACGGTACCAGTGATAATCGCCGGCGTCTGTATACAGACGTCCCTGAAAAACGGTTCTGCCCGCCCGTTTCAGTTCCACCAACGCCTTCTGCACAGCCGGCAGATCCTCCTCATGGAAATAATGCTTCAAACTGCCGCCATCTTTTTTCGCAATGACCGCTGTCATAAAACCACTCAGTTTCTCCAGCACTTGTTTTTCACTATTATTGCCGGACGCGTTACCCACGCTATTTTTCACAACCAAAAATTTACAGGTTTTCAAATCAAATTCAAACATACAGCCTTCCATCAAGCCGGCCGTCAGCCGCAGACCTTCGATCTCGGCATTGATCTGTTTTAAGCGGTCTTTCTCTATCTGCCGCCAGATGTAAATGATCACAATAAAGCACAGGCAAATAAGCAGAAAATATTTTCCCATCGTGTCCCTGGCGATCTTATTCAGCATTTGCTGGTCTGCCAGCAGGCTCGTCCCCGAAACGATCTGGAAGGTATACCAGTCATTGACCTCTGCCGGGGCAAAGGCCACATACTGTGTCTCTCCATTGATATCAGTATAATAAAAGGCACCGCTCTCTTTATTGTCTATCGCTTTTTGCAGCTGCTGGCTGGTCATCGAACAGCCGATAGCATTTTCCTTCAAGAAGCTGTAAAAATTATCATATTTGCCATTGCGGATACCCATAATGACGTCACCGTTGACCTTGGCTATCATCGTGATGCGGTCTTCCTTCATATTCAGCCCGGCCAGCAGCGTCTGGCCTGCAGCATCCAGATCGTAAGCCTCGTGAACAACACCGGCGATCGCGCCGTCCTTATAAAAGGGTTTAGCCAGCACAACTACTTTTTTGCCGCTGATCATTGAAATGACCGGCGCTTCGATTACTGTTTCACCTGCCAGAGCCTTTTTATAATAACTGCGTTCCCGAATATCGACTTCACCGCCGTAGCACAGTAAGGTTTTTTCACCGCGGTACGTCAACCCGACACGGGAAAAATGTCCCGTATTGGAAACCGAATTCAGCAGGCCTTCTAATTTGTCATACTGACCCTCATATTGCGGCGCATTTTTAACTATAATATCCAGCAGATCATTCTGGCGTTTGATCTCGGTATGCAAAACAACCTTAGTATAATTAGTTGCTTCCAGTAAATAATCGTAAGTCTGACGTTCAAGGATCTCCTTTTGGCTGGCACTGAAATTGAACGCAAAAGCAACAGCCATGATCAAAACAGAGATTATGGTTATGACGATCAGTTCACGATGCAGTTTCCCCCACATAAAGCTACCTCTTTCTGTATTTTAAGCAACGCCGCTATAATTTCTACAAAATAACATAGTTAATTCATCCGCTATCAATTATAACCTATTTTTTATATTATCGCATTTTTTCTTTTGGCAAATAAATACTCCAGGCTTTATTTTACCGCTCTGCCTCACCTTAGTGACCGGCATCTGCAAACAGCAAAATACCGCTTTCAATGAAAGCGGTATTTTGCCTGTAGGAAGCTATATATGAGATGTAATCGCCTTTAAGGCTTAAACATGGCTGTTGGAGACATCTACAGTTTTATTCATGACATTGGTAAAGAAGGTAACCGGTACCATAGTCTTACCATTAACTAAAATAGGAGCGTTATCCAGCGTAATAGTCTGACCATTACGTCCATATTGGTTACTGCCAATAGTCATGAAATAGGTTTGATCACCTTTTTCCATTGAAACATTTTGCATACCGGCATCCCAGAAGACCTGGTAATCCATTTTTTCCATCAGTGGACGCAGCGGCAGGTATACTGTATCTTCCTGTACCACAATGGCTTCGTCAGGAGTTAATACCAGCTCTTGCTGATCCATAACGATGGTGCCTGCTCCAAGATGTACTTTGATATCGGCGCTGTTGGCTTTGGCGATCGACCAGCCAAAAATGCCTACCAATAATAAGCAGACCACTACGATTACAGATTTTTTCATTTTAATTGACCTCTTTCCTTTCCTGCTATGCAGGTTTTATTTCTACGGCTTTTATTATATACGCATTTTATCCTGTGTGAAGTTTTCAATATTTAAATATTGACCGGAAAAAAATTACAGTTTGGTTACAAAACTACATTGTTCGTTTCTTTTGATGGCAAAAGAAACGAACCAAAGAAACACCAGCCACGGTGAAAATTTCTATTTGGCTTTGCTAAAAGGCAGCTCCGCGAAACTCGCCTGCCAGCAGGCTCAAACAAGTCACTCCGCTTTTGCCTTTTACGCTGCGCCATTAACGAAATATTTCACATGTGGCCTTGACCCCACACTTTCGTCAGCTTTATTTCCCAAGCAACATAACCTACGCCCCATAATCAAACGCAGCTTGCCTTTACCCATTATACCTGCAATATCCAATCTCTGTTTTAAAGTAAATAAAAAAACGACCTTTGTAAGCGTCTAGCTTGGCAAGGTCGTTTTTATGCATAAAATTTTTATTCCGGCAGTTCCTTGACAATGACAAGTACGGGGAAGGCTGCATCAGGAAGATAGCTATGCGCACCGCCGCAGACTTTTTCTTCATAGGCTGCCCGGTCCAGCAAGTCGAAATCTACAATAATATCATCGCTGTAGTATTCCTTAGCCGGTTCAATATCTGCTTTGCGAATCCCCTGCCAGGCAGATTTCGGCACTTTTGCCGCAAAAAATTCCAAAGTTGAGGATTTGGCGTGGTAAATCTGGATCGCGTCTTCTACGGTATACAACATAACTTTCAACTCCTGTCTTTTTTTAATAAACCGGTTACTGTCAGCTATTGCCAGCAACTCCTGTTCTTAATTTTACTATATCACATAAAGATCAGTGCGCCAAAGTTTTTAATAATAATTATCAATTACTTTATTGAAATTTTCCCAACAAAAACAGTCCGCTCAGTATCGAACGGACTGTTTGCCAGCTGCCGTGCGCAGCAGTTATACAGTTTTCAGCTTTCACAATTATTCTTCGAGCGGTTTATCCTGTAAGGCATCGTAGCCTTCCTCGCCGGTACGGATCTTGACGACGTTTTCCACGTCGTAGATGAAGATCTTACCATCGCCATATTTACCGGTATACAGCACTTTTTTCGCCGCAGCCACAACAGCATCTACAGGGATCGCCGAAACGATCAGCTCAACTTTGACCTTGGGCAGCAAATGCACACTGACTTCCGCGCCGCGGTAATATTCAGTATTACCTTTCTGCAGACCGTAACCCAAAACCTTCGTTACCGTCATGCCCGTGATCCCCAGTTTATCCAAAGCATCCTTCAGCATTTCAAACCGCAGCTGCGAAGTAATGATAACGATCTTGGTCATCTTCGGCGTATCTGCCGGCTTGCCAACAGTTGCTGCCGATGTCGCTCCCGCTGCTGCAGGGACATGGGCCACCATCACGCCAGCCTCTGCCGCTTCCGCAGTGCTTACGGCTCCGTGGAAATCTTCCACAGCCGGCATAAAGTCAGCATAGGAACTGGCCAGGCCATGCTCTTCCATATCCAGGCCGGCGATTTCTTCACGGGCGGTGACGCGCAGGCCGATAGTTTTATCGATGATTTGGAAAACAAACGTCATCACGATACCGATATAAGCAGCAACCGAGATCACGCCAGTTGCCTGTATAAGCAGCAGATCAGTACCGCCGCCGTACAGCAAGCCGCCGTCTACCGCAAAAACACCCACCAGAAGCGTACCCAGGGCGCCGCAGACACCATGTACAGAAATCGCGCCCACCGGATCATCTATTTTGAGCACCTGATCAAAAAATTCTACTGCAAAAACGATCACGATCCCGGCGATAATGCCGATAGCAAAAGAACCAGGCACACTGACTGTATCGCAGCCTGCAGTGATCGCAACCAGCCCTGCCAGGGCGCCGTTCAGCGTCATCGAAACATCGGGCTTGCCATAACGCAGCCAGGTCAGAAACATCGTCGCCGTAGCTGCAGCGGCTGCCGCCAGATTAGTCGTAACAAAGATCCTGCCCATCGATGTCAAAACATCGTCGCCAGTCGCGCAAACTGTAGAGCCGCCGTTGAAACCAAACCAGCCGAACCAGAGAATGAACACACCCAGAGCACCCAGCGTCAGACTGTGTCCCGGTATGGCATTGACGCTGCCGTCAGCATTATATTTACCAATACGCGGCCCCAGGATCTTAGCGCCGACAAGCGCCGCTACACCGCCGACCATATGGACCGCAGTCGAACCGGCAAAATCATGGAAGCCCATTTCCGCCAGCCAGCCGCCGCCCCAGATCCAGTGTCCCGAGATCGGATAAATGATCGCGCTGATCAGGATACTGTACATACAGTACACAGAAAACTTCGTCCGCTCGGCCATCGCGCCTGAAACAATAGTCGCGGCCGTCGCACAGAAAACTGTTTGAAAGATAAAGAAGGCCCAGGATGGATAAGAAGCTCCATAATCGTTCTGTACAAAGAAATCAGGCGTACCAAGCAAACCGCCAATATCCGTACCAAACATCAGGCCAAAGCCGATGATCCAGAACACGATACTGCCCAGACACAAGTCCATAAAGTTTTTCATGACGATATTGCCGGCATTTTTCGCTCTGGTAAAACCAGTCTCGACCATGGCAAAGCCAGGCTGCATAAAAAATACCATAAATGCGCCGATCAATACCCAAATCGTATCTGCTGCTACATATTTCTCCATCATAGTCCTCCACATCCAATCATTTTATCTCTATTTTTTATACAAAAAGAAGCGTATCCCTTACGGATACGCTTCTTCGCGTTGTTGACCGTCCCCTGTGCGTCTTTTAGTTATTGACGCCGTACAGCAGCTTGCCATAGGTCGGATATGGCAGGTAATCTTCGCCGATCAGTTCTTCGGCCGCATCGGCATAGCTGCGCAGAAGTTCCATTTCTTTCAAAACCACGTCATGGTAATAATTGGCTTCCGCCTTCATATCGGCGCATTTTTCTACGCCTTTCAGGGCTTTAGCCAGTTTTTCACCGCTGGTATACATTTTAGACGTCAGATCAGAAAGCTTAGACGCCAGCTCAGCCTCAAAACAGCTCTTGATACCCAGTGCCTTTTTGGCCGTAGCGCTGCCCAGCAGATCATTAGTATAAGCAACTGCCGCCGGCAGGATATCCTTATGCAGCATATCCAGCATGGTCAAAGCTTCGATGTTGATCGTTTTGGCATATTTTTCCAGCATGATCTCCACCCGGGAATGCACCTCGGTCGCGGTAAAAATACCATGTTTGACAAACAGGTCGACATTCTTCTTTGCTTCCATATAAGGCAGCGCTTCCGGCGTAGATTTAAGATTGAGAAGCCCCCTCGATTTGGCCTCTTTGACCCATGCGTCCGTATAGCCGTCACCGTTGAACACGATGCGTTTATGCTTGACGATGGTTTCTTTGATCAATTTCTTCATAGCAGCATCTTTATCGGCTGCCTTTTCTAATTTATCTGCAAATTGCTCCAAAGCTTCAGCAACGATAGTATTGAGGACGATATTGGGTCCGGCGATCGAAAACTCGCTGCCCAGCATTCTGAACTCAAATTTGTTGCCGGTAAAAGCAAACGGAGACGTGCGGTTTCTGTCCGTATTATCCTTGGTCAGTGCCGGGATAATATCGCCGCTCAGCTTCAGCAGAGCAGCCGCATCAGGATTGTATTTTTTCCCTTTTTCGATAGCTTCCAGAATATTGGTCAGCTCTGTACCCAGGAAAACCGATACGATCGCCGGAGGCGCTTCGTTCGCGCCGAGACGATGATCGTTGCCGGCGCTGGCTACGCTCACGCGCAGCAGGTCCTGGTATTCATCAACAGCCTTGATAATGGCTGCAAGAAACAGTAAGAAACGGGTATTTTTATGCGGCTCTTTGCCGGGGCTCAGCAAATTATCACCTTCGGCCGTAGCAATAGACCAGTTATTATGCTTGCCGCTGCCGTTGACGCCTGCAAAAGGCTTCTCATGCAGCAGGCACACCAGGCCGTGCCGCAGGGCCACGCGCTTCATAAATTCCATAGTCAGCTGATTGTGGTCCGAAGCCACATTGGTAGTAGTAAAAATCGGCGCCAGCTCATGCTGCGCCGGAGCAACTTCGTTATGCTCCGTTTTTGCCAGCACGCCCAGCTTCCACAGCTCTTCATCCAGCTCTTTCATAAAGGCCAGCACGCGCGGTTTGATGATCCCAAAATAATGGTCTTCCATCTCCTGACCTTTCGGCACTTTAGCGCCAAACAGCGTCCGACCCGTATAAATCAGATCTCTGCGCTGCTCCCACATATCCTTATCGACCAGAAAATATTCCTGTTCCGGCCCTACTGTCGTCACAACCTTCTCGGTAGTTTCCCCAAACAGTGCCAGGATACGTTTGGCTGCTTTATCTACACAGCACATCGAACGCAGCAGCGGCGCTTTTTTATCCAGTACTTCACCGGTATAAGAACAAAATGCGGTCGGGATACATAAACAGCCATCCTTAATAAAAGCATAAGAGGTCGGGTCCCAGGCAGTGTAACCGCGGGCTTCAAACGTAGCGCGCAGGCCGCCGGACGGAAAACTGGAAGCATCAGGCTCGCCCTGGATCAATTCCTTGCCGGAAAAATCCATAATAACACGGCCATCGGCAGTCGGAGCAATAAAGCTTTCATGCTTCTCGGCCGTAATGCCGGTCATCGGCTGGAACCAGTGCGTAAAGTGGGTCGCACCATGCTCCAAAGCCCAATCCTTCATCGCGTTGGCGATGATATTAGCGATCGGTAGATCCAGCGCTTCGCCTTTTAAGACAGCATTTTTGAACGTCTTATAGGTAGCCGTCGGCAGGCGGTCTTTCATGACCGTCTCGTTAAAAACCAGGCTGCCAAACATTTTTGGTACATTGCTCATAATCGTCTCTCCCCCTTATCTAATCTAAGCGACAATAAAAACAAAACAACAGCGAACTCAGGCCTTGGCCTGCAACTTCGCTGTTGCTTATGCTGTGATTATAAATCACATTTTTTGATTTGTAAAGAGTTTTTGGCAAATATTTTTCATTTTTCCTGTTTGAATGTTCGGAAAATTTGCCTAAAAAGGTGCTTTTTTACTAAAATTCACATTAAATGTTCCGAAAAATTATTGACAAGGACAGGCAAACAGGCTAAACTAACAATGTAAAAAATGCGAAATTATCGACTCTTGCGATTTAGCAGGCGACGAGTGCTTTACATTCGCCGGCTCTACTAATAAATTTATTTAAAAGAAAGCAGGTTGCAGACAATGGCAAATATGTTGTATGAAGGCAAAGCCAAAAAAGTTTTTGAAACCGAGAACCCCAATGAAGTAATCATCTATTATAAAGATGACGCTACCGCCATGAACGGCCTCAAAAAAGGCACTATCGTCGATAAAGGCATTATGAATAATACGATCACCAGCTTCTTCTTTGACCTGCTGGGAAAAAACGGTATCCCGCATCATCAGATCAAAAAACTCAGTGACCGTGAAGCCCTCTGCAAAAAAGTCACCATTATCCCGATAGAAGTTGTTACCCGCAACATAGCTGCCGGCAGCCTGGCTCAAAAAATGGGCGTCGAAGAAGGCTATGTCATGAAGCGCCCTATCGTAGAATTTTACTACAAAAACGATGATCTGGGCGATCCCATGATCAACGCCGACTATGCTGAAGCCTTTGGCCTCGCTACCGACGCGCAGGTCGCAGAAATCAAAGCCTATGCTTTAAAGATCAACGAGATCCTCAAAGCCTTTTTGACTGAACGTAAAGTCCGCCTCATCGATTTCAAGCTGGAATTTGGCGTCGATGCCGACGGTAAAGTCATCCTCGCCGATGAGATCACCCCTGATACCAGCCGCCTGTGGGACTGGGACACCAACGAAAAGCTCGACAAAGACCGCTTCCGCCGCGATATGGGCAGCGTCGAAGAAGCCTATCAGGAAATCATCAAACGCCTGACCGGCAAATAATTTTATACCAAAAAGTAAAAGCCGACCTTCTGGTCGGCTTTTTTGTTACAGGAGTATTATTTATTTCAAAATACTATTATCCTTCAGATAATCACTCAAATCTTCCCAATCTTTTATAAATTCACGAGCATTTTGGTGTCTGTTTCTATTAAGCACCCCCAAAGCTCCTGTATGAGCCATAGGAAATACCAGAATTTCATGTTCTTTAAGACAATATTTAAAATTCCCTTTTAATCCATGTAAAATAGTCCTATTATAATACCATGACTTTTTATAAACATTTCCCTCATCTACAAGATTGCCTTTACTACACTGCACTACCGCATTAAAAGTTTGTTTTCCCAAAACAATTATTATCTCTGGTTTTATAATGTCTAATAATTCATACAAAAATTTTTGAATACATCTTCTATAATTTTCATCTTTTATTTTAGTACTCATTTTTCCCGTTTTATAACATAATATTGCATTAGTCATAAAGCATTCGCCAAAATTACCTTTCTTTAAATCAACTTCTTTATCAATTTCTTTTAAGCCGATTTCCAAGTTTTTATTTGTTGGACTTGTGTTGAACTCATACTCCGATGTAGGAAATTTACCAATTTCACCGCTATTTATAAAATTATTATATTCCTCAATCGTTCCCCAATCCTGGCCTAAGATGACTATTTTTGCATTCAGACTTCCTTTAGATGTTGGCGTATAAGAAGCAGTCCATTGGCCTATTTCATTAATATCCTTCTTCTGCTTAGCTTTTAAAATTTCTTCCCCGTTTTTTAATCCAAAATCACTGCAACATCTGCATGCTTGCCTCTTTTCCACTAACTTTTGATACTGTTCTTTTTTGTTGACCATCATCCATCCCTCTTTCTTTTAGAATATAGCTATGTTTTCAGTTCTTTCTCACTTTAATAAAATTCATTTATCTGTAAACTCTATAAATTTTATATCTGTTGCAGCATATTTTTTAGCTCCTATTTGCAAACTAATAATAACCTCAACAACCAAGTTATCAGCATAATCTTTTAATAGTTTGATAGCTCCATTATAACATTTTTCAAATTTTATTGCTCCTGCGGCTTCCAAAAACACTACATGCTGCTCTAAAACTGTAAAAATAATACTTTCACTTAAAACCAGCATACCTTCAGTTAAAATACCATTATAGCGGCACTTTAGCTGCTCAGGTAAAATATTGCCGTTATTTTCACAAATATTACTAACGCTATCATCCCATAATTCTTTAATATAGGGCAGTAAAAAACTAACGCTTATTTCACCAGTCTTTACATCACTCCACTTTTCTGCAACGAATGGGATATCCTTAAATAGCACACCTTCAACATAGCCAAAATTTTCTTTTTGTGCCAGCACAAAATTATGATTATAAACTGGCAGTGGATATATCATAGTTAGTAGATCATCAGTCATAATTTATTATTCCTTTATTTCATACCGTCGTCTTATTTTCTGTAATTTATCCAACAAATTATTTCTGACACGTTCTGGCGCCAAAACCTTTGTGCTTTCTGCATACTGCAGAAGCCAATAATATAATCCTTCATTCTCCAAGACCTCAAGCTCAGCAACCAGTTTATCTCCACTTTTTATCAGATTCATATTTGTTCCAAAATAGTCTACTAATTCTGTAATACTATCTGCCTCTGCTTCCAATTTCAAAATAATTTTCGGACCCGAATAATTATATAAACTCATGTCAGCAAATTCTTTTATTTTTAAGTCTGCATTGGCACCAAACAGTTCTTCTGCACTTTTCGAAACTTTATCTTCTTCTGCAAGATTTTTTACTTTATCTACTCTAAAAAAAGCTAAATCATTATATTTATCTACATTACCAAGTAAATAATATTTCCCGTCCTTCAGGCTCAACGCATATGGATTTACTACATAAAACTTTCCCTTGCAGCGCAATTTATATTTTAAATGCTCATCCAAATCACCATACTGAAACTTTATTTTTTTCCTATCTGTTATCGCGTGTAAAACAATCTCAATATCTCTCTTTATTGCTGTATTACCTGTTTTTCTTTTGGTATCCAATATCGTACAAGATTTCAAAACCTTCTTGGTTGCCATGCTGCATGTATTCAATAATTTATTAACAATAATTTTGCTGCTGCCGGCAGATACAAACTGCATCTGACTTACAGCGTCAATTAAAACCTTTACCTCCCAATCTTCTAATAAATGTTCTGCTAAATAATAACCCTTTTTATTATCTTCCGATAAAACTATTTCGTAACCAGCTTCCTTTAATAAATTCAAATCCCGATAGACTGATTTTTTCTCTGCATCAATGCCATAAGATCGAAGTTTTGAACATATCTGCACCGCAGTCAAAGGTTCTTGCTCACTGGTTTCCCTCATTATCTCTATTATTCTCAGTAATTTCAGTTTACTGCCATACATATTATTCACACCTTTTCCAAATCTTTACTTAGCCTGATTATAACACACAACCAATACCATTAGTGTCTTCGGTGTATTTTTGATAACAAATTAATTTTTTGTTGTATAATATACTTAACAATTTAGCGAATAAGCAAATTTTTAAGATACTAAACAGCTTTTTTAAAGGACTGACGAATGGAGATCAAAAATTTATTACCAATACATACACGGCAGGACCTACGGGCATGGTTTCTGGAAAATTCAGCCAGAGAAAAAGAATGCTGGGTGCTGGTAACCCGTTCCAAAACACCTAGCGACTATGCGATAGCCTATTTAGATGTCGTTGAAGAAGCGCTTTGCTTTGCCTGGATCGATTCCACCTGCAAAAAAACAGCTGACGGCAAAATAGTACAGCGGCTTACACCCAGAAAACCTAACAGCCCCTGGACGGAACTGAACAAAGAAAGAGTCCGCAGGTTAGCTAAGCTTGGGCTGATGACAGAAGCAGGCTATGCCGTTTTGCCCGATATGAATCCTGAACATTTCAAAATCGACCCTGTTATCAAGCGCTGGCTGCAGAACAATCCCGATGCCTATGCCAATTTCAAAAACTTTCCGCCGCTGTATCAGCGCGTTCGCATCAATACACTGCAAAAGAAAAAGAAGCAGCCCGATATTTTTCAAATACGGTTTGCAAAATTCAAAGAAAATACGAAGAAGAACATTATGTATGGCAACTGGAACGATAACGGCCGCTTATTAGACTATTAAAACCCGTGCTCTCAAGAAACATATCGATAACCGGAGGTGTCCCTTCATGAATAAACAAGCTTTGATCGCCCATTGCCTGACTTATCATAACGCTGTCGAAGATTATCCCTTTGCCGATGACGACAGCACGATCATGCGTCACAGCGGCAACCGCAAATGGTTCGCCCTTATCTTTCATCTGCACGGCAAGCTCTGTATCAATCTGAAATGTGATCCGGTCAGATCCGAGTTTCTGCGCCGTACTTATGCAGGCGTTTACCCAGCCTGGCATATGAACAAAGAGCATTGGAACACTGTCGAAGTCAACAAAGTGCCCAAAGGCGAATTATTTTCCATGATCGCCCACAGCTTTGAGCTGACGGCGCCCAAAATCCCTAAAGCGAAAAAGAAATAATATAAGCAAAAACGCCTCAGATTACATCTGTAATCTGAGGCGTTTTTCATCTAACTTTATTTCACCGTTACCAATTCGTACTCTCTGGTACCCATACCCAGCTTTTCTGCATGAGCCAAGCAGGTCTTCCATTCGGATTCCGGTGTCAGGTTATGGAAATGGTCATGCCCCTCACAGCCTGCCGGATCAGCTTTCAAATGATCGTCCAGCAGTGAGTTGGCCATGACCGGCGCTGCGTTGACCAGATCGGCACAAGCCTGATCCAGCGCCACCGGGTCAAAAGATGCCAGCATACCGATATTCGGTACTACAGGCGCGTCATTTTCAGCATGGCAATCGCAGTACGGCGATACATCAACGATCAGGCTGATATGGAAATGTGGTCTGCCGTTTAAAATAGCCCAAGCATATTCGGCCATCTTTTTATTGAGCGCTTCCATGCTGGAACCGTCAGCAGGCGGTTTCACAGCGTCCATAGGGCAGGCCCCGATACAACGCCCGCAGCCGACGCATTTATCCAGATCGATATGCGCTTTTTTATTTTCGATGATCGGCGCGCCATGAGCGCAGATCCTTACGCAGGCACCGCAGCCGATACATTTGCGTTCACTGATATGCGGCTTGCCGTCGTGGTGCATTTCCATTTTGCCAGCACGCGAACCGCCGCCCATACCGATATTTTTGATAGCGCCGCCGAAACCAGTAGCTTCGTGACCTTTAAAATGGCTCAGACTGATCACGATATCGGCATCCATCAGCGCTTTGCCGACTTTGGCTTCCTGTACCAGCTCGCCATTCGGAACTGCCACATATTCTTCATCCGTCCCCTTCAGACCGTCAGCAATAATAACATGGCAGCCGGTGGAAAAAGGACTAAAGCCATTTTCATAGGCAGCAGTAATATGCTCCAGCGCATGCTTGCGGCGTCCTACATATAAAGTATTGCAGTCCGTCAAAAACGGACGTCCGCCTCGATCGCTAACGGCATCAACAACTACTTTGGCATAATTGGGGCGCAGAAAAGAAAGGTTGCCCGGTTCGCCGAAATGGATCTTGATCGCCGCAAATTTATTTTGAAAATCAATGTCTCCGATCCCAGCCGCTTCGATCAACTTCCCAAGCTTCTGCGGCAAACTTAAACCGCCATATCTGGTACGCATATCCGAAAAATAAACTTTAGCCTTCGTCATCTTCCATTCCTCCTTATAATAATCCCGGTAAATTCAGGTCCCTGCTATCGATCACAGGCCGTCCCAGCGTACGTGACGGCACGAAGCTGCCGTGGCAGTCGCTGCCGCCGCTGATGAGCAGCTGATGCTGACGGCAATAAGTGAGCAGTGCCGCCGTATCTTCCCTGCTATGTCCCGAATGATAACATTCAAACCCGTCAAAATCCTCCTTCGCCAGTTCCAGCAGCGTCGCCGCCAGTCCCGGTCCGTGGAAGCTGCTGGCCGCGTGTGCACATAAGGCCACGCCGCCGGCACCGTGGATAGCGTCCACTACTTCTTTGATCAAAGGAAAAGTCGGAAAACCAAGATCATGTTCTTTAGTAAAAATCCTGGTGAAAAAATCATTGACGTCGCCGCAGAGCCCTTTATCCTGCAAAAAAGCCAGGGCCTTCCAGCCTCCTCGGCTTCTATCATAATCATACCGCAAAAACTCGTCAAAATCCAGCGGCCAGCCGCGTTCGATCAACATTTTTATGCTTTCATCATCCTTGCCGTTCAAAAGCCGTTCATTATGTTCCAACAAATCCAGCAGTGATTTATTAGTAATATCAATGCCATAACCCAAAATATGAAAACAGAAATCGTCTTTCGTCGAACAGATCTCTACACCGGGAATAAATTTTAAGCCGGCGGCAGCTGCCAGCTCCTGCGTCGCCGCCACGTTGGCCACACTGTCATGATCAGTGACAGCAATAGCCCCCAGTCCTGCTGCCAGGGAGGCGGCAACAACTTCCTGCGGCTTCCAGGTACCGTCAGAAGCCGTACTGTGGATATGCAGATCAACTTGCATCTGTCCGCCCCTCCTTCCGGCAACGGCAGACCTTACATTCTGCCGTCTTCAGTTCCTGAGGCTTCCGGTAAAAACGTCTGCCAAATAAACAGCTTAAAATAAACATACAGGTACCCGTCAGCACGATCGTGCCGCCGGGTGCTAAATTAGCATAATAGGATAAGGTAAGCCCGCCGGAAACGATTACCAGCCCGTAAAGGATACCGCCGTAAATAGTCCCGGCAAAGCTGCGGGCCGTCTGCAGCGCGCAGGCTACCGGGATCACCATCATCGCGGAAACCAGCAGCAGGCCAACAATACGCATCGACAAAGCTACCGTCAGCGCCGTCAGCACTGCCAGCCACATATTAAGACGATCCGCAGGCAGGCCTGCCACCCGCGCAGAAGTCTCATCAAAAGTCAGATATTGCAGCGGACGGTAAAAAAGCATCACAAAAAGGCAGGCAAAAATACCCAGCCCGGCCACGATCCACAAATCACTGCTGCTGATCGTCATCAGGCTGCCAAACAAAATACTGCTTAAATTAAAGCCGCCCATCCGGTTCATACTGGTAAAAACAACTGCCAGCCCGATGCCGCTGTAAAAGAAAATCGCTAAGATCATCTCTGAAAAGGCCGCCAGCCTGGTCCGCACCCATTCGATGACCAGCGCCCCCAGAACAGTAACGGCTGCCGCACTCAACACAGGCTGCCAGCCCAACAGCGCCCCTCCGGCCACACCGGCGAAAGCAATATGCCCCAGGCCGTCGCCGATCATCGACTGCCGCCGCAGCACCAAAAAGCTGCCGATCAGCGGACAGATCACAGCCACGATCAAACCGGCCAGCCAGGCCCGCTGCATAAATTCCGTTGTAAACACTTCCAACATAATAAGTACCTTCTATCTGTAAAAGTAACCGTGCTTATGACGATGTACCAGCGCCTGCCGAACATCGCCCCAGAAGCAGACATCATGATCCAGACACAGAGCGTTGTGTGCCACTTCGGCCGCCAGCTCCAGATCATGCGACACCATCACGATCGTTACACCCAGATCACGGTTGATGTCCCTGAGCATCCTGTATAACTCGATCTTCGCATCCGGATCGACGCCGGTCGCCGGCTCGTCTAAAAGCAGCAGCTCCGGCTGACGTACCATAGCGCGCGCCAAAAAGACCCGCTGCTGCTGACCGCCCGATAATTCACCGATTTTACGATGCGCCAGGTCCTGAAGATAAAACCGTTCCAGCATCGTTTCCACTCTGGCCTTACCGGCACGGGAAATTTTCTGGAACATGCTGCTGCCGCACAAAAGTCCCAGTCCGATAACTTCTTTGACGCTGATGGGAAAATCACGATGCTGTTTGGCCGGATTCTGCGGCACATAACCGATTTTTTCCCAGCTGCTGAACTGCGGCAGCGGCGTTCCGTACAACTCGATCGCACCGGCAGTCGGCTGCAGGATGCCTGCTAAAAGGCGCAGCAGCGTACTTTTACCAGCGCCATTAGGACCGATGACCGCCACAAAATCACCCTGGGCGATCTCAACCGACAAATCGTGCAAAATCCAGCCTTCGCCATAATTATAACCTAATTTATCTATTTTAATGATATTTTCCATAGCTCCACCGCTTATTTAACGCCTAAGGCCAACTCCAGATTGTCGATATTACGCGTCATGATTTTTAAATAATCGTCACCCTTTTTTCTGCCGGCTTCACTCAGCCCTTCCAGCGGATCAAGTACCAGCGTTTGGGCGCCGGAGGCTTCCGCTACAGTCTGAGCGATGCGTGGGCTGACCAGAGTTTCAAAGAAAACATATTTGACCTGTTTCTCTTTGATCGTATCGATCAGTTTTTTCAAATCAGCCGGCGTCGGTTCCGCATCCGGAGAAATACCCATGATCGCCACCTGCTGCAAGCCATAATCTGCCGCCAGATGACCGAAAGCGGCATGCGTCGTAACAAACAGCTTTTGCGGCGCCTGCGCCGCCAGCTTCGTCAGGCGTTGATCCAGCTGCAGCAGCTGCTTCTGATAATCCTCGCTGTTCTTTTTATAAACAGCAGCATGTTCAGGGTCAGCCTGCACCAAAGCAGCCGTTATGGCGCCAACTTCCAGTACCGCTTTCCGGGGGCTCAGCCAGACATGCGGGTCTACATGAGTAGTTTTTTCGTCAAACAATCCTTTGCCGGCTTCCACACTGACTACCTTTTTATCCTGCACCGCTTCTAATGCGGGCTGCGCCCAGCTTTCAACACCACCGTTATAAACAAACAGCCTGGCATTACCTAATTTAGTCAGATCCCTGGCCGTTGGTTCCCAGTCATGCGGTTCCACGCCGTCTGCGATTAACGTCTCGACCTGCACCAGATCGCCGCCGATCTGTCTGGTAAAATCAGCCATGGGATAAAAGCTTGCCACTACCGGCAGCTTGCCCTCAGCCTGTTTTTGTTCACTGCCGCAGCCAACTGCAGCCAATAAAACCATACCCAATATTACAGCCAAAAGCTTCTTCATTCCTACCTCCTACAAGATACCGCAGCTAAAATTTATTATTAAGCAGTAAGCCGCTTTACTTCTCTCCGTTATTTTCTCTCCAAAATACACCAGCCTCATTGCTGCTCCTGATCACCTCTTTTTACAGACTGCTCACTTATCACATTCCTCGCAATAGCCATATAAAATACTGTGCTGCAGACTTAAATTAAATTTATGCTTCTGCAGTACATGCTCCGAAAACATATCCAAATGCTCGCAGCTCAGAGGAATGACCTTTCTGCACTTCAGGCACACCAGCTTCCCTCTTAGATCTGCCTGCGGACAAGGCAACCGCCAATATTGCGTTCCTGAACCATCCACCGGCTGGATCTTGATGACAGAGCCTTCCACAGCCTGCCGCTCTAAAAAACGATACACCGTCGTCTGGCCTATGTCGATCTGTAGTTTTTGCAGACTGCCCAGCAAATCTTTGACAGTTAAAAAATTATGTTTATCCTCTAAAAAATATTGCAGCATCGCTTCCTGCTGAGCAGTTTTATAAGGATTACGTTTTTTCATGAGGCACTCCTTAATTTGAAATTGAAATTCATATTCACATCTTACTCCGATTTAAAAACCTTGTCAAGAAAACAGTATGTCATTACGGCTTGAAGAAATTCTATAATCCCCCTGCAAAATAGAGTATAATACTGTTAACAAACATCTTTATTTAAGGAGGATCTCTGCCATGCTCACTAAATTACCAGCCAAAGCTAAAATCGCCGCATTCGATATCGACGCGCAAAATACCTTTACCCCCATCTGCCCCGACGAACTTCCTGTTGCCGAAGGTGACCAGATCGTCAGCGAGCTTAATGCTCAGGCAGCATTAGCAGCTTTGCGTATCGGCTCCCGCGACGCCCATACACCTCAGGCAGTCTGGATCGCGGACAGTAAGCATCCTGTGCTCAGCCCCGTCAGCGGTTATCCAGATGTCGACGTGCGCTGGCCGGCCCACGCCATCATCGGCACTAAAGGCTTCGACTTTATCGAAGGACTTGACCCCAAAGCCTATGATTTCCAGGTCTACAAAGGTATCGAGATCGACAAACACCCCTATGGGGCCTGTTATCATGATTTAGCCAACACGCTTTCCACCGGCGTCATTGAGTATCTGCGGGAGCATGGCGTCACCACGGTGATCTGCGGCGGCCTGGCTACCGATTACTGCGTCAAGAACACGGTACTGCAATTACGCGCCGCCGGCTTTGAGGTAATCCTGAACCTCGCCGCCTGCCGCGGCATCGCCCCGGACACAGTTGCAGCGGCACTTGCAGAAATGCGTGCCCAGAATGTCACTATCGTCGAAAACACGGCAGAATTGAAGAATATGCTGTAAAACGACAAATAAAAAGGACGAGCTGCCGCTCGTCCTTTTTATTTATTATATTTAATCCTTATGCCAAACTTCGATACCTTGCTGACTGGGCAGGATCGCCGGGTCAAATTCAGGCTCTTCGATACCGGCACGTTTTTGATCCATATAATCATGCAGGGCAATATAAGCATACTTGCCCAAAAGCGCAATCGCCACCAAATTTGTGATCGCCATCAGTGCCATAAAAAGATCCGCCATATCCCAAACCAACGCAACTTTAGCCACGCTCCCAAACAAAACCATACCCACAACGAAAACACGGAACAGCATCAGCGTCATATAATTTTTACTGATAAAGCCGATATTGATCTCGCCATAATAATAATTACCTACAATAGAACTGAACGCAAACAGACAGATCATGCCTGCCAGAAAGCTCGGTGCCCAGGGACCTAACTGCTGCGATAAAGATTGCTGCACCAGTTCGATACCGGTCAGCTTGCCTTCGGTGTAACCATCGGAAAGCAGCACGATAAAAGCAGAAGCCGAGCAGACTAGCAGCGTATCGACAAAAACGCCAAAAGCCTGGATCAGGCCCTGTTTGACCGGATGCGTAGCGCTGGCGGTAGCGGCAGCATTTGGTACACTGCCCATGCCAGCCTCGTTCGAAAACAGGCCGCGCTTGATACCAGTCATCAAAGCTGCGCCCATACCGCCGCCGGCTACGGCCTGCCAGCCAAAGGCAGATTCAAAAATAGTGGCAAAAACCTGCGGCAACTTCTCAATATTCATCAGTGTCACACCTAAAGCAATCAAAAGGTACAAGCCGGCCATGATCGGCACCATCCATTCGGCGACCTTCGCAATACGCGCTACACCGCCAAAAATAACAATACCTGTCAATGCGGCAATAATGCAGCCCATCACGAAACGGTCCAGACCAAAAGCAGCCTGCAGAGAAACCGTGATCGTATTCGCCTGCACGGAATTAAAAATCAAACCGAAGGTCACACTGATCAGCACGGCAAACAAGGCCGCCATCGGTTTATTGCCCAGCACGTTTTTAATATAGTAGGCCGGACCGCCGCGATAACCGCCGCCTTCGCGCGGCACTTTGTAAATTTGGGCCAAAGTGCTTTCAATAAAGCCCGTCGCCGAGCCTAAAACGGCGATGATCCACATCCAGAAAATAGCGCCGGGCCCGCCGCTGACGATCGCGATCGCGATACCGGCGATATTACCAACGCCTACACGGGAAGCAGTGCTGACACAAAAGGCCTGAAACGAAGAAATATGGTTGTGTTCAGTTTTCTGACCCACGCCTTCCTTTAAAAGACGCACCATTTCTTTCAGGCAGCGCACCTGCACGAACCGGGTCTTAAGCGAGAACCAGATCCCCAGACCCACCAGCATCACGATCAAAACATACGACCATAAAATATCATTGGCAAAAGCAACAAAACTCTCTAAAAACTCCATTTTCTCTCTCCTTTGCAATCAGACCTGTCTTACTTTTCACGCTCTGCAGGCACCTCGACATATTCGCTGCCGACCTGCTCCAGCTGCGTCATTCTGTTAAGCGCCTCAGTCAGCCACCGCTCCGCCTCGTCCTGCTGTTCCTTTCTCATATACAGCAAAATCCTGGCCTGCTGACCGTATTCCACCGACGCCACTGTAAACAGCTGCTGCTGGTAGATAATATTCAGGAGTTTGCCTGCGTCCGCCGCGTCCGCAGTCAAAGCAAAGGTACCCATTAAAAGCTTCCGGGCCAGACCGCAGCCCTGCACAGCTTTCGACACACTGCCTGTATACGCACGCACCAATCCGCCTGCCCCCAGCTTGATCCCGCCGAAATACCGTGTCACCACCGCCGCTACGCCGCTGAGTTCGTTCTTGCGCAGCACTTCAAGCATCGGCAGGCCTGCCGTCCCCGACGGTTCGCCGTCATCACTTGATCTTTGCGCCAGCTCATCAATAATATAAGCGGAACAGTTATGGGTGGCATCCCAAAACTCTTTTTTTACCGCTTTGATAAACTCCTGCGCTTCTGCTTCGCTGCTTACCTTTTTCAGCGTACAGATGAAGCGCGACTTCTCAATAACGGTTTCAGCACGATAATCGCTCCTGATGGTATACAATGCTTTTCTCCTTTACTGTACGATATTTTTATTATAACATAAGGCAATATTTCCTGAAACTTTATCTTTAGTCTTTTATCTTTAAAATTTTTTTGTTATAATGTTTGGAAGTATTGATAGAAAATGCAGACTTCTGCTGTTTTTTGCAGACAAAAATCTACACCGCAAGGTGTTGATCTGATATACTTTTATTTTTATATAAGGGAAAGAGGTTTTATGCAATGAAAACGTTTTGTCATCTGATAGGAAAATACTTTGGCATCATCGCCATCGTCTTTCTTATCCTGGGTATGACCATACCCGACAGCTTTAAATGGGTAGTCGGCAATTTAGGCGGCATCCCGGTTTTGAGTACCTTGCTGGGCGTTATTATGTTCGGCATGGGCACCACACTCAATCTCCGTGACTTTGCTTTAGTCTTAAAACGTCCTCTCGATGTTTTTGTCGGCGTCTGCGCCCAATATCTTATCATGCCTTCGCTGGCTTTTTTACTGGCGATGGCCTTCAATCTTGACCCGGCTCTTACTGCCGGCGTAGTTTTGGTAGGTACCTGCCCCGGCGGCACTTCCTCCAACGTCATCACCTTCATGTCTAAAGGTGACCTGGCCTTATCTGTAACCATGACCAGTGTTTCCACACTGCTTTCACCGATCCTTACTCCGCTCATCACCTATCAGCTCATTGGGCAGAAAATAGCTTTTGACCCGCTGGGTATGTTCTGGAGTATCATTCAAATCGTTATCATACCTATCTGTCTTGGCCTAGCTGTCAAATCACTGCTGCCGAAGCTGGCCGAGCAAGCCACCGATTATCTGCCCGCTGTTTCGGCTATCGCCATCTCCCTGATCATTGCCGGCGTTATTGCCGTCAGCCGCGATAATATCCTCAAAACCTCCGGCGTCATCCTGCTGGTAGTAATCTGCCACAACTGCCTCGGCTATCTGTTAGGCTTTATCTTAGCCCGCCTCACCGGCATGAGCTGGAAAAAAGCTATTGCTCTTTCCGTTGAAGTCGGCATGCAGAACTCCGGTCTGGCTACCGGCCTTGCCAAAGCGCATTTTACCTCGATGCCGATGGCTACCGTTCCGGGCGCAATCTTTTCGGCCTGGCATAATATATCCGGCGCCCTTTTGGCCTGGATCTTCGTTAACTTTCTCAATCCCAGATATGCTCCTGTCGAAGAAGAAGAACCTGTATTATTCAAAGCTTAATCCTACAGAGAGATAAAAATTAAGCAGGCGTCCGTTTCTTACCAAAGAAGCGGACGTTTTTTTATTCCCGGCAAACGCTGCTTCTCAAACCGTAAACAACAGTGTATAATTCACTTAAGTAATATTTTTAAAATCTATCAGCAAATATATCTGTTTTGCCGATATTTATAAAGGAGTTGCCGCAGTGTCCGAACTTGCTCCCCTCATCGAAGATCTGGCCTTCATTCTTGTTCTGGCCGGCATCGTTACTATCTTCTGCAAAAAATTCAATCAGCCTTTGGTTTTAGGTTATATTTTAGCAGGCTTCTTTGCCAGCCCGCATTTTAACCTGCTGCCAAATGTAGTCGATACAGCCAATATCGCCGTCTGGTCAGATATCGGCGTTATTTTTATTTTATTCAGCCTCGGCCTTGACTTCAACTTTGCCAAAATCAAAAGTATCGGCGGCACAGCGCTGATCGCCGCCGTGACAGAACTTGCAGGCATCACGCTGCTGGGCTACGGCTGCGCCCGTCTGCTGGGCTGGCAGCCGCTCGACAGTCTCTTTGCCGGCGCCATGCTGACCATGTCTTCTACAGCCGTTGTCAGCAAAACCTTCGAAGAGCTGGGCCTTTTAAAAGAACGCTTCACGCAGTTTACCTTCGGCATCTTAGTATTGGAAGATATTTCCGGGATCATCATGATGGTCATGCTCTCGACCATTGCCGCTGCTGGCGCAGCCATTTCCGGTACGGAAATGCTGGGCAGTATCGGCGAACTGGCTTTTTTCCTCATCATCTGCTTTGTCTGCGGTATCTTCTTCCTGCCCACCTTCTTTCGTAAGGTCAGTCAATACCTGACTTCGGAAACACTGCTTATTTTTTCGCTGGGCCTGTGCCTGAGCATGGTCGTACTGGCAACTAAAATGGGCTTCTCTTCGGCGCTGGGAGCTTTTCTCATGGGTTCGCTGCTTTCCGGTACCGTGTTTACCGAAACCACAAAAAAACTTTTAACACCGGTCAAAGATCTTTTTTCCGGGATCTTTTTCGTTTCTGTCGGCATGATGGTCGACCCTGTCCTGGTCATTAAATATGCGCTGCCGATCGCCGTGCTTACTATTACCCTGATCATCGGCAAGACTGTTTTTGCCTCACTGGGTGTCATTCTGGCCGGCAAAGACCTGCAGACAGCGTTACGCTGCGGCTTCAGTTTGACGCAGTTGGGTGAGATAACCTTTATCGTCGCCTCCATCGGCGCCACCCTCAAGGTCACCAGCGCTTTCTTATATCCTGTTTTCGTAGCGGTTTCAGTTATCAGTATTTTTCTGACGCCGTCCATCCTGCGCCGGGCCGACAAAGTTTCCTCTTGGCTCATGCGCCGGCTGCCGGCAAGACTGCTGCGCCTTTTACCGCAGCCTGACGAAGCGCCAGCCAGCCAGGAACAGCGCAGTGCCTGGAAGGAATTACTGCAAAGCTACTTTACACGCCTCACAGTCTTCTGCGTCATCCTCAGCTTCCTCTCCTATCTTGGGCAAAGTAAGCTGCTGCCATATTGCCACAGACTTTTTGACGGCTACACAGCCGATATTATTGCCGCCGTCATCCTGCTGCTGTGTATGGGTCCTTTTTTAATGGCTGTTATGTTCCAGCGGGTCGCGCATACTGATCTTATCTCAAGCCTGTGGTTCCAAAAAACTACTAATCACCTGCCCCTGTTCCTTTTACTTTTTCTCAAAATCGCCATTGGCTCATTCTTCATTTTGTCTGTGTTCACAGGCATTTTAGGGTTCAGCAAATTCATTGCTTTTGCCGCTGCCTGCATCCTGGCAAAGTTTATTTATTCCTCAGAATATTTCGTAGAACGCTATTTACAGATCGAATCCCAGTTTCTGATAAATTTAAACGCCAAAACTTTAGCAGAACGAAAAAAGCATACTGCCGATCACCCTACCTGGCTGGACGAGCAATTATATGTCAAGCGCTACCGGGTCGCAACCAATTCTCTCTATGGCGGCAAAAGCCTCAAAGAACTGAATCTGCACCGTCGCTATAATGTTTTTGTCCTGGAGATCCAAAACGGCAGCCAGATATTACCTATTCCCGACGGCAAGGACGTCATCTATGCAGGTTCCCAGCTGCTTTTAGCAGGTACGCCCAGGCAGCTGCATAATTTTGAGCTGGCGATCCAGTCCTATGATATGCAGATCCTGCCACTGGCAACAGATAACCTGCAAACCCTGCATCAGTTTTTAGCCGATCCCAAACAGGGCAGCGCAACTTATTTCTGTTATGCGATGCCGATCGACAAACATTCGCCGCTCTGCGGCTCCACCCTCAAAAAAAGTTCCTATCTCGGCAACGTCAATTGTCTGGCACTGGGTTTGGAACGGGGGAATTATACCCATCTCAATCCTGATGCTTCCTTTGTTTTTAAAAAGGGCGACCTCCTCTGGATCATTGGCACTCAGGAAATGATGAACCAGCTTTTTATCAGCGAAACTATTTAAAAAGACAGCAGAGAAAATTCTCTGCTGTCTTTTTTCATTTTTTCTGCATTTTATGTTCATACATCTTCATATCTACACGTTCCAAAAACTCTTCCAAAGTTTCTTTGCCGTCATAGACCGCCACACCGCAGCTGATCTCTATATTGTATTCACTGCACCCTTTTCTGAAGCTGTGGCCTGCGATTTCTTCCGTCATCTGCCGGCAAAGCTTCTCCACATATTCACTGTCACTGAAGGGACAGGCCAGCAAAAACTCATCGCCGCCGATCCTTGCCGCCCAGCCACTGCACTGCTCATTAAGCGCGTTGATTTTTCCGACCACATACAAAATGACCTCATCACCGCACAAATGCCCGAATCTATCATTGACGTTTTTGAAGTGGTCGATATCGATAAGCGCCAGCGTCAGCTGCAAATGCTCTTTTTGTACGGCAAACATTTCCCGCAGCAGGTTATTGGCATGTCCCTTGCTGTACAATCCCGTAAAACTGTCACGGGCAGCCAGTTCGCTGTAGCTGCTGATCAGCTCGCGCAGTTCGCTGCTATCCTCGCTGGTAGCGTCATAAACGCTGAAAGAATTTGTCACGTCGCGGCCTAATTCCAGCACATACCCTTTCCCGTCTTTTTCCCAGGGCGTACTGAGGATCAAAATACTTTTATCACCCAGATATTCCATTTTCATGATCTGCTTCTGCTGCTGGACTGCCCGCTCCGAGGAACAATTGGGGCAGGGCTTGCTGCGGTTCCACAATTCATAGCATTTACGGCAGCCGGCACGCATTCTGCCGTTATCATAATCGTATACTAAATGCGTCTGCATATCCACAAAACGATAAACGTCAAATAATTTATCTACGGTCAGCTGCTCCAGAAGCCCCTGATCAATTGCATCTATCGGATATATATTTTCTTCTAATTCTATACTATCTATACCCTTTAAAGCCATTTAGTCCACTCTTTCATATTTTTTATTAATTGCTTATTATTTTATAATTATAACAAATATAAATTACATTGACAACGATTACTCACTGCATTTTTACATATGCTATAATAAATGTATACTATTTTTTGAGGTCATCTATTATGGATATAAAAAACCTGATACAAACATTACGGCACAAACAACAGCTGCCGCCAGCACAAATGCAGCTATTACTGACTGCTGCTTTCAGCGACGACGACGCCCGTACGGAGCTCGCTCGCCAGGCACAGCAGACCGCACAGGCTGTTTTCGGCAACAAAATCTATATTCGCGGACTGATCGAGTTCACCAACTATTGCAGGAATGACTGCTATTACTGCGGTATCCGCCGCAGTAACGCCGCAGCCAGCCGTTACCGCCTGAGCAAAAAACAGATACTTTCCTGCTGTGAGCAGGGGTACGCTTTAGGCTTTCGGACCTTTGTCCTCCAGGGCGGCGAAGATCTTACCTACAGCGACGCCGACATGGCGGCTATTATCACCGCTATCAGGCAAGCCTATCCCGACTGCGCCATAACGCTTTCAGTAGGCGAACGCAGCCGCACGACTTATCAGCTGTGGAAGGAAGCCGGCGCTGACCGCTATCTGCTGCGTCATGAAACAGCAAATGACGAACATTATGCCCGCCTGCATCCGGCAGAGCTTAAGCTGAGCAACCGCAAACGCTGCCTTTATGATCTGAAGGAACTGGGCTATCAGGTCGGCACCGGCTTCATGGTCGGCTCGCCCTGGCAGACACTGGACAACCTGCTGAACGATCTGGCCTTTATCAGTGAACTGCAGCCGCAGATGATCGGTATCGGCCCCTTTATTCCCCACCATGCAACACCTTTTAACAATTATCCTGCCGGGACGCTGGCGCAGACCTTAACAATGCTGTCCGTCCTGCGCCTGATGTTTCCCAAAGTATTACTGCCCGCTACAACGGCCCTCGGAACCATCGCTTTCAACGGCCGCGAACTGGGTATTTTAGCAGGCGCCAACGTCGTCATGCCCAACCTTTCTCCGGCAGACGTCCGCCAGAATTATCTTCTTTATGATAATAAACTCTGCAGCGGCGCTGAAGCTGCAGAAGCCAAGAATGACCTCGCCGCACGGCTGCACGCTATCGGCTACGAAATAGCCGAAGGCCGCGGTGATTATAAGGAGTCCTGACAATGCTAGCAAAAGATCAAGTCATCAATACCTACCGCGCGCTCAATAACTGGCGCAGCTTTCGCCTGAAGCTGTTTATCGAAGGTATCATCATCGGTATACTTTCAGGGCTGATCATCAGCTTTTTCCGCTGGTCGCTGAATCTGGTCGAAACCAACAGGGAACATATTTACACCTTTCTTAACAATGCCAGCTGGTATTGGACCGCTTTTTGGTTCATCGCTTTAGCCGTGATCGCCTTCATTTTAGACAGACTTACCAAATATGAACCACTGGCCGCCGGCAGCGGTATTCCTCAGGTCAAAGGCGCTATCTTAGGTTTCATTAAAATGCGCTGGCTGCGCATCCTCTGGGTCAAACTGATCGCAGGTATCATCGGTATCGGCGCCGGCCTTTCCCTGGGCCGGGAAGGACCCTCGATCCAGCTTGGCGCCGTCACAGCGCAGGGGCTCAGCCGCCTGCTGAAACGTACCCGGCTTGAAGAACGTTACCTGCTTACAAGCGGCGCCAGTGCCGGCTTGGCAGCAGCCTTCAACGCTCCGTTAGCGGGCGTTATTTTTGCTTTAGAAGAGCTGCACCGCAATTTCTCCGTCGTCGTACTGCTGCCAGCTATGGCTGCCGCAATGACGGCAACAGTTATTTCCCGCTTTTTCTTTGGTAACAATACTATTTTTGATTTCTTTGGACTGCCTTTTCTGCCGTTGGAATATTACGGTTATGTAGCGCTTTTAAGCCTTGTCGTAGGTTTGGCAGGCGTAGTTTTTAATGCCGGGCTTTTGAATATCCCCCGCTTTTATAATCGCTTTCCTACTCCTTTCAGCAAAATCGTCTTTGCCTTGTTCTGCGCCGGCATTTTAGGTTTCATTTATCCGCAGGTGCTGGGCGGCGGCAACGAATTGATCAATAATATTGCTAAAACGCCTTACCCGCTGCAGGCTTTATTACTGCTGCTGGCAGGTAAATTCATTTTTACGATGCTTAGCTACGGCAGCGGCGTCCCCGGCGGCTTCTTTCTGCCCATGCTTGTCATCGGGGCGCTCACAGGCAGCGTCATCAGCAATATCATGATCACTTTAGGGCTTCTTAACCCTTTCTTTTATTCCAATATCATCGTCATTTCCATGGCCGCTTTCTTTTCCGCCTCGGTACGGGCACCTATCACAGGTATCATCCTGATCATGGAAATGACCGGTTCCTTCCAGCATATGCTGGTCCTGTCCATCGCTTCTATCGTAGCCTTCATCGCCGCCGAACTTTGCCGCAGCAAACCGATCTACGAAGAGCTGCTGGCGCGCAGCCTGAAAAACTCCGGCAAAAATGACGGCAGCCGCTGTGAAAAACAGCGTAACGTCATTGAACTGGCAGTCTGCAGCGGCAGTCCTATCGACGGACATCTGATCAAGGAAATAAAATGGCCCGAGCATACGCTGCTCGTGGATGTCAAACGCGGCGAAAGCGATCTGATCCCTATAGGCGACACAAGATTGCGGGCCGGCGACTTCCTCTATGTCCTCACTGACGATACATTAGCCAAAGATCTTCGTAAAATGGCGGAAGGCGAGTAATCTTATTCTTTTGTGTTGCGAATTTTTACTGATAACTTATCAGTTCTCCCTTGTCAAATAGTTATTTTTTCGATATAATGTAAAGCACATTCTGTTTCTTATCAGAATGATAAACTTGTACTTATCTATAATTTGAGGAGGGGTTCCCACATGGACAAAGTTAAGGAAACCTTAAATAAGGTTCCGCTGTCCGGATATATTGTTCTGGTAATCGCCATTGCAATTTTCTCCGGTCTGTTTGCAAATGCCGGTCATGGTCTGAACATTTTCGACTTTGACACTTTAAACGGTAAATTCGGTACAATGAAAAGCGCTAAAGCAACTTTCTCAGGTCAAGGCGGCAGCGGTGCACGCGACGGCTTCCTGTTTGCTTTCGGTCTGGCTCCCGGCGTTATGCTGGCAATGGGCCTCATCGAAGTAGTTGAACATTACGGCGGTCTGAAAGCTGCTCAAAAGCTGATGACTCCGATCCTGCGTCCGATCCTTGGCATTCCAGGCGTCTGTGGTATCGCGCTCGTTTCTTCCCTGCAAAGCACCGACGCCGGTGCAGGTATGACCAGACAATTACATTTGGAAAAACAGATCACTGATAATGAAATGCTCATTTTCAGTGCCTTCCAGTTTACAGCAGGCGGCCTGATTACTAATTACCTTTCTTCCGGCTCCGCACTGTTCGGTTTCCTTACCGTGCCTATTTCCGTGCCGTTGGCAGTACTGTTCGTCATGAAAATTTTCGGCGCGAACATGATGCGTGCTTATGTAAAAATGTTCTGCAAGGAGGGTATCTGATCAATGAGTGAAGAAAAAATCAACCACGCACCCGAAGATGCTGCTGCAGCGGCAGAAGCAGAACTTAACGCAAAATTGGCCAAACCTTCTTTAATGGATATTTTTGTCCGCGGCGCCCGCAAAGGCTGGGATATTGCCATCGACAACATCATCCCTAACGTGCTGATGGCTTATGTCTGCATCAAAATTTTAAATGTTACCGGTCTTCTGACTTTAGCCGGTAAATTCTTTGCTCCGGTCATGGCACTTTGGGGCCTGCCCGGTGAAGCGATCATGGTCATTTTCAGTGCGCTCATGTCCATGGGCGGCGCTGTTGGCGTCTGCATGGCGCTTTATAACGACGGCGGCATCGACGAACGTTCTATTACGATCGTTATCCCCGCGATCTATCTTTTAGGTTCCAAGATCCAATATCTGGGTCGTTTGCTGGGTACTGCCGGCGTACCGTCCAGACATTATCCGGTACTGATCGGTATTTCTTTTGTTAATGCCGGTATCGCCATGTTCATTATGAAAATTTTGACCATGTAAACAACGCAATTCCTTTAATTTCACAGTCAAAAAAGACACGATTAAAATCGTGTCTTTTTTATTTGGCTGCGTCAGTTTTTAAATCTTTTTTTGCTTTTTATTCTTTTAATATTTCTGCTTCCTGTAGATTGATCTCATCAAAGATCGTCGTCTCAATTTTTACGCTGTTGCTGTCCAACCTGATTCTACGCTGTTCATCAATATGCAATCGCCTATCATCAGGTACGTTTTCTTCCCACATATACGGAACTTTTTTCTGAATACTGATCAAAGCGGCTGCATACTTATCTCCCATATCGGGAATGGGTCCAGGTTTTGGCGGCTCAGGTCGTGGTTCGGCTTTCAGTACCAGCTTGCCTGTCAGCTGCAGGTCATAACCGTCCTGCGTGGAATATAACAGCTCGCTCAAATCATATTCGCCTGCTGCTAAATTCTCCAGTCCCAATATTTTATCAGGGTCTACTGTTATCCCCAATGCCTGCAGCCTGGCCAGCAGCGCTGCCTTACAATCACTGCCTGCTGTAGCTTCCACATTGCCGACATCGCCGCTGATCGTTTCTAAAAAGCTTTGCAAATATGGCGCTGTCTGTTTTTGTCCTGTCTGCCATGCATTTTTATCGTCATCACCCAACCCTTCTGCAAAGGCCTTGTTGAATGCCGCCAGAGTTGTATATTCTGCATTATCATCATATTTTTTGTAACATGCAACAGTAAAATCGTAATAATATGCATTATTCACGGTAGAGGATTGACCTGTCAGTCCTATAAGAGGGCCATAATTACTTTTACCTGTTATCTTACTGACGCTGTACACATTAATTACGGCACCATTACTATAACCGCAGATACCACCTACATATTGGGAAGTATTTTTGCTTAAAATTTCTCCAATATTATAAGAATTTTTAATAGTATTATCTGTATCGTTCTTTCCTGTAATGCCACCTAAGTAATGATTTCCACTGATAGTACCAGTGTTATAGCAATTTTCTATACTGCCTTTTATACTTAATCCACTGATTCCACCTATATATTGTGAAACACCAGCAATACTGCCTGTATTATAATTATTAATTATTTTCCCTGCATTATTATAACCTGTAATACCTCCTGTATATTTGGAAACACCAGCAATGTTACCTGTATTATAGTTATTAATTAGTTCCCCTTCGTAATTATAACCTGCTATACCTCCTGTATAATCTTTACAATCGATATTTCCAGTATTATAACAATTTTCTATCGTCCCTACTTTATTATAACCAACAATACCTCCTATACATTGAGAACTACCGGCAAGGCTGCCGGTATTATAACAGTTTTTTATCGTTCCCGCATTATTATAGCCTGCAATACCGCCTATCTTTTCCACACCACCGCTAATATTTGCCTCATTGGCTGTATTAATGATCGTACCATAATTATATCCGGCTATTCCTGATACATATGAAGCACTAACTGCATTTATATTTCCTTGATTGCTCGAATTAATGATGGTTCCTTTAATGTTATTCCTGCCTGTTACCCCGCCAATATATTTACCCTTACCAGTTACTATACCATTAAAAGAATTATTAACATTTTCCAATCTTCCTGTCGTAGAAGCTTCATTATAACCAACGATACCACCAATATAGTCCTCACCGGTAACAGCGGCATCATTTTTTGCATTAATAATAATATCGTCATTCTTTCCAGCAATACCGCCCACCTGCTTTTCAGCAGAAACGCTGCCCTTATTTACAACGTTACTTACTGTACCACTGATAAAATTAGTGCCAACGATACCGCCGACCAGTACGTATCCTTCAACAGCCCCTTCATTATAGGCATTGTTGATTATACCGTTACCTCTATTCATACCAGCAATACCACCTACCTGCTGCTTATTATTGAGTTCAGGAGTATTTAGCCCAACCACTTTACCATAGTTTTCCGCAGTATCTATTACCCCGCCATAATTATGACCAACGATACCGCCTATATCCAAAGCTCCTGTCACTGTGCCATAGTTTTTTATTTTCTCCACTCTGCCGCCTTCGTTATAACCGCAGATACCGCCTATATACGGCGGTTCTTTTGCTAATCCTGTAACATCTGCATTATTGACAGCCTCACTGATTATACCAGTTGCAGCATTATACCCGCTAATTCCCCCGGTTCTCTGGCTGCCATTAACAAAACCTTTGTTAGTAACAACCTCCAGCCGCCCGGCATTATATCCGACAATACCACCAACTGTACTTTGTCCAACTACTTTTGCTTCATTGATGACATGACTGATCGATCCCTTGTTCATACCAGTAATTGCCCCAGTTTCATGACGACCTGTAACCGCACCTGTAAGTGTAAAATTCTTCAAAATACCGTCTTGTCCAACTACGCCAAATAGCCCAACATAATCATCACTTGCCCTGTTTATATACAGGTCATTGATTGCATGACCCATGCCGTCAAAAACACCAGCGAAACTATTCTTACTATCGCCGATCGGATTAAAACCGGCGCCGCTGTTCCAGCCTTTGGTAGCACTGGCATCAATGTCACCCTTCAGCATATAGTTGCCGTTCAGATTATTTTGGATAGCCTGCAGTTCGTCAACAGTGCTGATCAAAAGACAATCGTTGACCGCCTTAGCCGTACCGTCCAGCGTACTGCCCTCCAGTCCCAAAGCGCTTGCTTTCTGACTTATTGCATTTGTGTTCGTTTTGTCCGTTACTTCGTAACCGATATTGATATTATTTTTAGCTTTTAAGCTGA
>NZ_CATWDQ010000024.1:0-27139 GCF_958349595.1 uncultured Phascolarctobacterium sp.
AGTTTTCAAGGTTCTGCTTGCCGTTTTTGACGACTTGTATAGTATATTACATCTTCTCGATGTTGTCAACTATTATTTTTTCATCTTTTTTAACGGCTATTTACAAAAATTCACCCTTGTTTAGGGGTGCACTATTATTTTATTAAATTTCTACTAAAAAAGCAAGCCCTATTTTAAATTTATTTTAACTTATTTTTTGCTTATTTTACAAAATCTCTCTTTAAATTATCCAGCAACGCCTGCACATTTCTGCTTCTGGTTTCAGAAGCCAGGGTCAGACACACGAATTTACGCCCTGCGCTCTCCTGCATCTCGATCAATTCGACTTCACCTGCAGCGGCTGCCTGTCTGGCAATATGCTCAGAAAGCAAAGCATAGCCCAAACCATTTCTTACAGCTTCCTTTACGGCAAAATTAGTATTGAAGATGATCGTCTTGGCAGGGATAACATTATTCTTCTCTAAAAAATTTTCCCACTGCACTCTCGTGCCTGAACCCTGCTCGCGTGTTATCCAGGTCACCGTCTCCAAATCACGGCGCTGCATCTTTTTAGGGCTGCCAACTGGTCCTATCAAGACAATCCGGTCGATATAAAACTCCTCTTTATGGAATTTCTTGTCGCCAGTTTCTCCTTCAACTAAACCAACATCTATTTTATTGCTTTGCAGCAATTCGCAAATATGGACAGTATTATCGATCTTTACTTCTATTTCCAGCTGCGGATAGCGTTTCATAAACCTGCCCAGGAATTCCGGCAGAAAATATTCACCTATTGTCAGACTGGCCCCTATAGCTAAACGTCCTTTGATCTCACTGCCCAGTTCTTTAACTGTGATCTCGGTAAACTGCCACAGACTTTTCATCTGTTTAGCAGCATCATAAACGATCATACCGGCATAAGTCACGCTAAGCTGTTTTTGCTTTTTAGACCTGCGGATCAGTACGATGCTGAAATACTCTTCCAATCTGCGGATATGCAAACTGACCGTCGGCTGAGAAATATTAAGTTTTTGCGCGGCTTTGGTAAAGCTTTGCTGTTCTACGACTTCGATAAAAGTTTTCAGTTCTTCCCACATAGCAACCTCATTATTCTTCTTAATGATAATGATAATAATAATTCATTTTACTAATCATTATACTTGTATTATGCTATTTATACAATGTTTTTAGACGTCAAGTATCAATCTTTTTATTTTCCAAAGGGAGGCTTTCTGAAAAATGATAAAATCTATTCCAATTCCTACTGCCGGAGTATCGCTTGGCCTGGCGGCACTTGGTAATCTGCTGCAGCCATATTCTCCGTTGATGAAATATATCTGCGGTATTCTTGCCGCTGTCCTTTTAGCGCTGCTGCTCATCAAAATGTTGCGTTATCCAAAGCTTATCCATGCCGATATGACCGGCAATCCTATTTTAGGCAGTGTTGCTGCAACTTTTTTTATGACAACTATGCAGCTGTGTGTTTACATTAAAGATTCAGCTCCTTTTCTCTGCGAAACGATCTGGCTGACAGCTGTTACGGCTCATGCCATTTTGATCATCTGGTTCTCCAAAAATTTTATGCTTAATCTGGAACTGAAAAATGTTTTCCCAACCTTCTTCATCGCTTATGTCGGTATCGTTGTCGCTTCGGTTACCGCTCCGGCATTTGGGTACCTTACCTTAGGCTATTATATCTTCTGGTTTGGCTTTGCCGCCTATATGCTGCTGCTCGCACTCGTTACTTACAGGTATCTCCATCATCCGATACCTGAAGCAGCGAAACCGCTGATCTGTATCTACACGGCACCTATGAGTCTGAGCCTGGCAGGTTATTTTGCGGTTGTGCCTGACAAAAATTTTCTGCTGATCACTGTTATGCAGATCGCTGCCCAGGGACTTTTCTTTTTTATCCTCAGCCTGATGCCCAAACTTTTACGTCTGCCGTTTTATCCCAGCTATGCAGCTTTCACCTTTCCCTTTGTCATTACTGCCTCTGCCCTGCGCCTATCACTTGATTACTATGCGCGTTTAGGCGTTGTTCTGCATGAATTCTTCCAATATTTGTATTATTTTGAATGTGTCGTTGCAACCTTCTTCGTTTTCTATGTTACCCTGCATTTCTGCAGATTTTTCTACGCAGAATGGAAGCTTTCTCACAGTAATGTCTGACATCAAAATTTTAATCAAGGTAAATTATCTCCTTCCCTTGCTTCTATATATGGTAAGTTTTTAAACTTTTGAGCTCATTACGTTTTCTGATTATAACAATCAAGATTATTCATTTTACTTACCAGATATAGTTGCCTTACAATTACAGTACACTACATTCTTGGGAAGGAGTTTTATAATGAGTTTCTTAAGTAATAAATTACACGGCTTACTATTATGTTTTGCTATCGCCGTACCAGCTGCATATTTAGGTAAAATGTTCCCTATTGTCGGCGCCCCTGTTTTTGCCATTCTTTTAGGCTTGCTGCTGGCTGGCGTCCCCCGTTCAGATGCTTTCTGCGGCGGCATCACCTTTACTTCCAAAAAGATTCTGCAATACGCTATTATCTTACTCGGCTTCGGTATGAACCTTTTTGAGATTTTCCGTGTTGGCTCGCAGTCACTGCTGATCATCCTCTCGACGATCGGTACTGCTTTGACTGTTTCTTATGCTGTCAGCAGGATAATGAAAATCGATCATGATATCGCGACTTTGGTAGGCGTAGGCTCTTCTATCTGCGGCGGCTCGGCAATCGCCGCGGCGGCGCCTGTTATCAAAGCATCCGACGAAGACATCGCGCAGTCGATTTCCGTCATCTTCCTTTTTAATGTTATCGCCGCCTTTCTGTTCCCTACATTAGGCGCCATACTCGGCTTTAATGATATGGGCTTTGGCATGTGGGCCGGCACGGCGATCAACGACACATCTTCTGTAGTGGCAGCAGGTCAGACCTGGGCCAGCGCCAGCGGCAGCGATACCGCGTTGAATTATGCTACTATCGTCAAGCTGACCCGCACTTTAGCGATTATTCCTATCTGCCTGGGCCTGGCTTATCTTACTTCCAAACGCAAAGCTACAACTTCGGAAGTAAAAATTTCTACGATCTTCCCGATGTTCATCATATACTTTCTGGGCGCGGCAGTTATCAATACCTTTGCCGGTCACCACTTTGACTTTTTCCAGTTCTTACCAGCCATCGGTAAATTTATGATCGCTATGGCCATGGCAGCTATAGGCCTCAACACCAATTTAGTCAAGCTGATCAAAACCGGCGGCAAGCCGATCCTGCTCGGACTTATCTGCTGGTTCTGCATAGCTGTTGTAAGCCTTGCCATGCAGCATCTGCTCAATATTTGGTAATCTCAAACAGCTTCTGCTGCTAATGGCGGAAGCTGTTTTCATTTTTATTACACTTAATATACGAGTTTTTTATCGCAAATTATTATAAAAATATGATATAATAGCCGTTAGATAAAAAAAGCTTTGTCGGTATAAAGCTGATTAAAAGGAAAATGACTAAGAGAACCGAGGTTTATGTATGGGCAAAATAATTAAGTTGATAATCATCGCATTCGCTGCGCTTGCCATTTTAGGCGCCGCGGCATTCTGGGGGCTTGCAGGCTTCTTTGCACCCAAAGATATGGAAGAATCACTTATCCCCGATGCCGCTTCGCAGTTTTTTGACGTTAACGGCCGTGTCATCTCGACGACGGCTTCTGAAGAACGCCGTCTGCCTGTAGCCTTCGACAAAATACCCAAGCACCTGCAGCAGGCTTTTATTGCTATTGAAGATAACCGATTTTACGAACACGGCGGTATCGACTTCCGCGGTACGGCCCGCGCTTTGTGGACCAACCTGCGCGGCGGCGAGGTGCAGGGCGGCAGTACGATTACCCAACAGCTGGCTAAAAACGCTTTCCTTTCTCAGGAACGTACTATCACCCGCAAGATAAAAGAAGCTTTTATTGCCAAGCAATTGGAAGAACGCTATACCAAAGACGAAATCCTTGACATGTACCTGAACCGGATCTACTTCGGGCAAGGCACCTATGGTATTGAAAGCGCTTCCCTCTATTATTTCGGCAAGCACGTTCAGGACATCGATCTGGCAGAAGCCGCCACACTGGCAGCTATCCCTAAAAGTCCTAACTATTATAATCCTTTTGAAAATCCTAAAGACAGCAAAGCCCGTCAGGAAGTCGTTTTGGACCAGATGGCCAAATACGGCTACATCACAGAAGCCCAAGCAGCAAAAGCCAAGGCTGAAAAGCTGCAATTGAACAACCATAAAAACCAGCAAAAAGATAACCTTTCCTACTTTATTGATTACTGCAGTCAGCAGATCATCGAAGAATTCGGTGCCGATGCCCTTTACAAAGGCGGCCTCAAAATCTACACTACCCTTGATCTGGATATGCAGTCAGCAGCGGCAGAAGCTTTAAAATATCTGCCCGATTATTACAAAGATGATTATCAGCTTACCCAACCCCAGGTCGCTTTAGTTGCCGTAGATCCTGCTAACGGCTATATCAAAGCCATGATCGGCGGCCGCGGCCAGGATAAATTCAATCGTGCTGTGCTTGCAGTACGTCAGCCCGGTTCCGCTTTCAAGCCCTTTGTCTATCTTACAGCTATGGATAACGGCCTTACTGCGGCAACAGTAGTCGAAGACAAGGAATATGAATTCGCCCCCGGCTGGAAACCGAAAAACTCTGACCTGCAATGGCATGGCAAAGTAAGCCTGCGAACAGCTTTGAAAAAATCCTACAACATTCCTACTATTCTGGTAGCGCAGCAGGTCGGACCCGAAAAGGTTTTCCAAATGGCTAAAAATCTTGGTATCACGACGCTTATCGAAGACGGTCATTATACCGACATCAACCTTTCCATGGCTTTAGGCGGCTTAAGCAAGGGTACTACGCCTCTGGAAATGGCCGCAGCCTATGGCACGATCGGCAACGGCGGTAAATATAACGCTCCGACTGCCCTCATCAAAATAGTTGATCGTAATGGCAAAGTAATTTTTGAGCATAAGCAGGATACCAAAACTGTAGTTGACGCCAAAGCAGCCTATCAAACTGTCGATATCATGCGCGACGTCTTTGTGGACGGTACCGCAGGAGGGGCAGGCATCGGCCGTCCGGCAGCCGGTAAAACGGGCACCACAGATGATTACAAGGATGCCTGGTTTGTAGGCTTCACCCCCAATCTGTCGGCTGCCGTCTGGATCGGCGACGATAATGGCCGCCCGCTTGATTATATGTACGGCAGCGGCGCACCGCTCAGTATCTGGCATGAATTTATGGTCAACGCGCTTGCCAATGTTCCTGTTGCTAACTTTGTTCGCCCTGCAGGCGTAGTAATACCGCCTGAACCGGATATCAAGAATGATGATAAAGACAAAGATAAAGACAAGGATAAGGACAAAGATAAAAAAAGAGCGACCTCCGTTCCCGGAGAACCGCCCAAACCTCCCAGCAAAAAAGACCGGATCCGTGAAAATGTAGGCGACGTTGAACCGCAGAAGCCAAGCATGAAAAAACGTGTTCAGGAAATTTTAGACGGTAACGAAAACAATACCGCTAATAAAAAACCTGTCGTCAGCAATGTCCCTACTCCACGTCAACCGTGATCAAAAACAAAAACAACACTCTGTACTTTTAGTGCAGAGTGTTGTTTTATTATCACAGCATCATATTGATTTAATCTTTTTTATCTATTCTTTTTCAGTGTCTTTCTTAAGCAGCCTGCTTTCAGCACCACTGTCTTTCGGATAATAATATCTATGACCTGCCAACTCATCCGGCAGATACTGCTGCTCGACCCAGCCGCCTGGATAATCGTGCGGATATTTGTAGCCAAGCCCATGACCAAACTGCCTGGCGCCAGGGTAATGGGCATCGCGCAAATGCTTCGGCACTCTGGTATTGACCGACCTGACATCCTGACGGGCATTATAAATCCCCATATAACAGCTGTTGCTCTTGGGTGCGTTAGCTATATAACAAACAGCCTGAGCCAAAGGTATCTGCGCTTCCGGCAAGCCTACAAAATGAGCCGCCTGCGCCGCAGCATTGGCTACGACTAAAGCCTGCGGATCGGCATTGCCCACATCTTCGGCCGCACAGATCACGATCCGGCGCGCAATGAACCTTACGTCCTCACCGCCCTCCAGCATACGGGCCAGATAATGCAGGGCGGCGTCAACATCACTGCCGCGCATGCTTTTTATAAAGGCCGAAACTATATCATAATGATAATCGCCTTTTTTATCATAGCGCTGCAAAGCGTTACCTACCACGCTGCGCAATACATCCATCGTTATTTCTTTGCTGCCCTCCGGCAGCATAAATTCAGCCTGCTCCAGCAAATTAAGTGCCACCCTGGCATCACCGCCGGCAAAATCAGCCAGCGCGTCCAAGGCTTCGGCTGTCACTGTGATACCTTCCGCACCATAGCCTTTTTCCTTATCCGTCAGCGCCCGCTCTAAAATCCGTTTGATCCCGTCTGCCGTTAAATGCTCCAGACGAATGACCTTCATCCGCGACAAAAGCGGCGAATTGATTTCAAAAAAGGGATTTTCCGTAGTCGCGCCGATCAAAATGATCGTGCCGTTTTCTACATACGGCAGCAATACGTCCTGCTGCGCTTTATTAAAACGATGGATCTCGTCGATGAAAACGATAGTGCGCCCCATACCGCCGCGCTGCAGCTCCTGCGCTCTGGCAATCAGCTTGCGCAGCTCGGGCACCCCGGACGAAACGGCGTTGATAGCGACAAATTCATCACCCGTCATATGGGCAATGACCTGTGCCAAAGTTGTTTTGCCAGTCCCCGGCGGACCATAAAACAACACCGACTGCAGCTGATCCTTTTCGATCATCCGGCGCAGCGGACTGCGCTCGCCTACTGCTGTTTCCTGTCCCACAAAATCGCTGAGCCTTGTAGGACGCATCCTGTCAGCCAAAGGTTTTTTCTGCGGCTGTGCAAACAAACTATCCATCATCCACCTCCAAAATCTGATAAAAATACCGGCACTAAAGGCCGGTTAACTTTTTTCTGCAATAATCTGACGTACGATATACGATGCTATCAGCAGTCCTGCCGAAGCCGGAACAAACACCATGCTTCCAGGGACCTCGCCCGCTTCAACACGCCGCGGCGGCTCTTTGGAATAGACTGCCGTTACACCTTTTTCAATACCTGCCGCACGCAGCAGTTTCCGTACTGTTCTTGCCAGCGGACATACAGAAGTCCTGCTGATATCCTCCACGGTAAGATACGTAGGGTCCAGCTTGTTGCCTGTCCCCATCGAAGAAATCACAGGTATCTTGCGCCGTACACATTCTGCTAAAAGATCGACCTTGGACGGCGTCGAATCGATCGCATCGGCAATAAAAGTAAAACTGCCGGAAAAAAACTCGTCAAAAGCCCCCGGTTCATAAAAGCTGCTGATAGTCTCTATCTCGCATTCCGGATTGATATCCAGCAGCCTTTGCCTGACGACCTCGGTTTTTAAGCGGCCGAAGGTACTGGTCAAAGCAGGTAATTGACGGTTGATATTACTTGCCGCCACCGTATCGGCATCTATCAATAATAAATGGCCTACCCCACTGCGGCATAAAGCCTCGGCAATATACGAACCCACGCCGCCTAAACCAACAACTGCGACACGGGCCTGCTCCAAAACGGGCAGCTTTTCCTGACCGATGACCATTGCAACACGTGACAGATCCATTTTTACCCCCAAAAATATTTTGCCCCACAATGCCGTCCAGCCTCATGTTTTGAACCTGCAAGTGCAGGTGGGTGCCTTCCCGCCAGTCGCAAAAGTCCCCGCAAGAGGGCAGTTTTTTAAAAGGCGGAGCTCAGTCAGGCTCCCTAGGTAAGAGTGTTGGCTCAAAACTAAGAGGTACAAGTAACGAACATCGCAGGGTAAAAAGCGTTTTTCAAGGCAGCAAGAGTATTTCTTACTACATATATACTATACCAAAAATTGTTTAAAATCACAAGGTATAAAGCGGTTTTCTCTGTTTTTAAAGAGATATTTTTTCTTTTTTTCGCAATCAGTTCATTTTGAAGAAAAAATACTTTTTTACAGCTGCTTTGACATAAAAAAGGACTGCCGCAGCAGTCCTTTTTTCAGAACAAAGTTCTTCTTATTATTTATCTTTTTTGACCAGGGTTGCACGGATATGCAGCTCACGCAGCTGTTTCTCGTCAACATCGTTCGGAGCCTGAGTCATCAGGCAGCTGGCGCTTTGGGTTTTCGGGAAAGCGATAACGTCGCGGATAGAATCGCGTTTAGCCATGATCATGATCAAACGGTCAAGACCGAATGCCAGACCGCCGTGCGGAGGAGCGCCGAATTCAAAGGCGTCCATCATAAAGCCAAATTTCTCTTTAGCCTGCTCTTCGGTAAGGCCGATAGCTTTGAAAACCTCGTTTTGCACATCACGGCGATGGATACGGATAGAACCGCCGCCGATCTCGGTGCCGTTGAGCACCATATCATAAGCTTTGGCATACACTTTACCTGGATCGGTAGCCAGCATGGCCACATCCTCGTCACGGGGAGCCGTAAACGGATGATGCATAGCCACATAGCGTTTTTCTTCGTCGTTATATTCAAACATCGGGAAATCTACGACCCAGGCAAAAGCCAGCATATCTTCGTCGATCAGCTCGCGGCGTTTAGCCATTTCCAGACGCAGAGCGCCTAAAGCCTGAGCAACTACAGCCGGTTTATCAGCAACGAACAACAGCAGATCGCCGGGTTCAGCCGCTGCAGTTTTGAGGATATTTGCCAAATGTGCTTCGCTGAAGAATTTAGCGATCGGAGATTTCACGCTGCCGTCTTCCTGGATCTGCATCCAGGCCAGACCTTTAGCGCCGTAGATACCAACGAATTCTACCAGGCCGTCCAGCTCACGGCGCGGGATAGCGGCATAGCCTTTAACATTGATCGCTTTCACGACACCGCCGTCTTCGACGATAGCATTGAACACTTTAAAGTCAGAATCTTTGACTGCCTCAGACATATTGACCAGTTCCATACCAAAGCGCAGGTCCGGCTTGTCGCTGCCAAAACGGTCCATAGCCTCGTCCCAGGTCAAACGCTGCATCGGCAGCTGGATCTTTTTGCCCATAGCGCCTTCAAACACATACGCCATCAGGCCTTCCATCAATTCCATGATATCCTCAGCATCTACGAAAGACATTTCAATATCCAACTGAGTAAATTCAGGCTGACGGTCAGCACGCAGATCTTCGTCACGGAAGCAGCGGGCGATCTGGAAATAACGCTCCATACCGGCAACCATCAAAATCTGTTTAAAGATCTGCGGAGATTGCGGCAAAGCATAAAATTTGCCGGGGTTGACGCGGCTCGGCACCAGATAATCACGGGCGCCTTCAGGAGTGCTTTTAGTCAGCATCGGCGTTTCGATCTCGCAGAAACCGTTTTTATCCATATAATCACGCATCAATTTAGTAACTTTATGACGCAAAATCAAATTCTTCTGCATTTCCGGACGGCGCAGGTCCAAATAACGGTATTTCAAGCGCAGGTTCTCGTCCGTGTCTATGTCGTCCTGAATATAAAACGGCGGTGTTTTAGCGGCATTGAGTACTTCCAGATCGGCAGCAACCACTTCGATCTCGCCGGTGGCCAAATTCGGATTTACGGTAGCAGCATCACGCAGACGCACTTTGCCTACTACTTTGATAACGTACTCGCTGCGGATAGCTTCAGCAGTAGTAAAGCTATTGCCGGCATCGTCAGGGTCAACGACAACTTGCACGATACCGCTGCGGTCACGCAGATCGACGAAAATCAACCCGCCGTGGTCGCGGCGTTTGGCAACCCAACCGCATAAAACTACTTGCTCGCCTGCTGCCTCTTTGGTCAGCAAACCGCAGCTATGACTGCGTTTTAAAGAATTACTCATGACTTTGCACCTCTGTTTTTAAAATTGATGTAATATCTTGGATAGGGATCTCGGTCTGCTCGCTGGTCGCCATATTCCTCAATACAGCATGACCGCGCGCTACCTCGTCTTCACCTAAAATCAACACATATTTGGCAGCCAGTCTGTTCGCCTGCTTCATCTGGGCTTTCATGCTGCGCCCCAAAAAGTCGAATTCTACCTTCAGTCCTTCGCGGCGTAAAGCGATCGCTTCCTTAAATGCCAGGGTAAAGTTCACGCTGCCCGGGCACACTACAAAGACATCGATACTGTTATCGAAATGCGGCAGCAGGTTCTGGCTTTCGATCGCCAGCAGCACGCGCTCCATACCCATCGCAAAGCCGATACCCGGTGTTGCCGGGCCGCCGATCTCTTCGATCAGTCCGTCATAACGGCCGCCGCCGCAAACAGCGCTTTGCGCTCCCAGCGGAGCGTATTGGATCTCAAAGGCGGTCTTAGTATAGTAATCAAGTCCGCGCACCAGATTATGGTCGACTACATAATCGACGCCGGCAGCAGTCAAAAGCTCCTGCAGACCTTCAAAATGCGCTTTACATTCTTCGCACAGACACTCTTCCAAACTGGGCGCGCCTGCCGCCAGCTCCTGATCGTGCGGATTTTTGCAGTCCAGCAGACGCAGCGGATTACGGTCAAAACGCGACTGACAATCCTTACACATTTCGCCAAGATGCGGGCGGAAATACTCCTGCAGCTTTTCTCTGTGCAGCGGCCTGCATTTCGGGCAGCCAACGGAATTGATTTTCAGCTTTAAGTCTTGCAGGCCCAAAGTCTGCAAGATCTGTACCGCCAGCAAAATGATCTCGGCATCGATATTCGGCCCCTCTACGCCCAGCGCTTCCACGCCAAACTGATGGAACTGACGATAACGTCCGGCCTGCGGCCTGTCGTACCTGAACATCGGCCCGATATAAAACAGCTTTGTCGGCGCCGGATCGGCATACATTTTATTTTCTACATACGACCGGACGGCGGACGCCGTATTCTCGGGACGCAGCGTCAGACTGCGCTCACCACGGTCAGTAAAGGTGTACATTTCTTTTTCAACAACGTCGGTCGTTTCGCCGATACCGCGCAAAAACAGCTCGGTATGCTCAAAAACAGGCGTCCTGATTTCCTGATAACCATATTGGGCGCAAATCTCGCGCATGGTGCGTTCCAAATAACGCCAGGCTTCCACATCGCGCGGCAGAATATCCTTCGTGCCTCTGGGTGCTGTGGTCAACACGTTTATTCCTCCTCATCCGCAAAAAGCAGGCTGCGTTTATGCGCCAGCTGCGGCAGATTGCCCGTATATGTCCCGATATCTTTGGGCATATTGAGCTTCTTAAGATGATGTCCGTCCGCCTGCGGCACTTTAGTCGCAGAGGCCGGCCCGATCCCGAGCACAGTATGACGTTCTTCCATCATCTGAATATTATAAAGGCTGGCACTGCCGGAAGCAGCATAGCCGATATTGGCAAGATTGCCCAGCATATAATGCTGTCGGTATAAATAATAAGGCAGCATCCCCATTGCCGCCGCAGTTTCGCCGCCGTAAGCGACCAGCGCCTCAGCTTCCTCAGCCGTCAGGCTGCTTAGCTGCGCGCCAAAAAGCGGGGCGCTCTTTTTGAGCGTTAAAGTATGCACAGTCAGATTATCAGGAGCCAAAGCCCTGACGCCGTCCAGCGACGCCCGCACATCGGCAGCCGTCTCTCCCGGCAGCCCGATGATCAGATCGGTATTGACTGTTTTGATGCTGCTGTGCCGCACCAATTCATAGGCCTGATAAAAATCACGCACTGTATGACTGCGGCCGATAGCCTGCAAAGTTTTATCATGCAAAGTCTGCGGATTGACGCTGATACGGTTCACGCCGTAAGCTTCCATGACCTTCAGCTTCTCAACGCTGAAACAATCAGGCCGCCCCGCTTCCACAGTAAACTCGCGCACTCCCGGCAGCAGCAGATGCCGCGCCGCAAGCCCGATGAGCCGTGCGAAGGCTGTTTCGCTAAGGCTGGTCGGCGTACCGCCGCCAATGTAAACCGCAGTAGCATTTAATTTGTACATACTTATTAATTGTACCACAGCAAGTATATCTTGTTCAATGAAATTTAAAAACTTTTGCTGTAATTCTTCCTCACGCGGCACGATCCCCGACGGGAAAGAACAATAAGAACAGCGCGTAGGACAAAAAGGAATACCGATATAAATGCCGACCTGCTTTTCTGCTGCCGGCAAAAGCCGCCTTTGCAGCAGGCAGATCTCCGTCAGCAGCTGCGCCTGTCTGACGGGCAGCAAATAATGCCGCTGCAGATACTGCGGCAGCGCAGCGCCATTTAACCCGCCGTCTAAAAGCTTATGCGCCAGCTTTCCCGGACGCACGCCGGTCAGGATGCCCCAGGGCAAAGCCGCCTCACGTCCAGACACCCTGGCCAGTACATCTAGCACCGCAAGCTTGGTGCAGCGCACCCACTCGCCCCTGACATCCTGTAAAACCGTAAATGGCCTGCTGACAGTCCTTGTGCCGTCCGCCGCCTGCCAAACCGCCACACAGCTGTCAGCGTCTGCCGCCACCGTCAGCAAGGCAGCGCCGTCAGAATGCGGCAAAATGTCAAAGAACGCGGCCATCTCAGCGACAGGCCGCGTTAAATCATAAGGTAACTTCTGCACTAATTTATAATCACTACTCATCATCGTTTCTGCTGCTCATTTTCCGTGGGCCGTGGTTCATCAGAACTGTGCCATAACTCTTTATAGAAAACCCGGTACACGGCAGCCACAGGCACGGCAAACAGCATACCCAGAATACCGTACAGCTTGGCGCCTATCAGCAGGCTCAAAATCAAAACTACAGGGTGCAGATCGATTTTACTGCCCATGATCCGCGGCATCAGAATATTGCCGTCGATCTGGTAAAACACCAGATAAAACAGCGCTACAGAAAAAGCCGAAGCAGTATTCTGCGAATAGGCAATAAATACTGCCGGCACTGCGCCCATCAACGGTCCGACCACAGGTACCGTCTCGGCCATGACGGCCAGGAAACCAAAAACCAGCGGGAACTGGATACCCAGCATCGCCACACCGACAGTAATACATACGCCGGCGATCAGGCTCAATTTACCAAGTCCCCGGATATAAGCGCTCAAGGTTCGTCCGATCTCATCCAGGATATGCGCCACCTTCGGCTGCGTATCATAAGTAAACAAATTGATCATCATCAGACGCAGCTCACGCCAGTCTTTCAAAAAGTAAAAAGCTAAAAACGGAACTACGATCAAGCCTACCAGATTGGCAATAATATCGATGGTAGACTTGAACAAATTGCGCAGGATACCGCCCATAAAGCCCATGATCCAGCTCATCGCATCATCGATCAGCGTTTCAAAATTATACGGCAGCCGCGGATACTGGGAAGGGTCCTTCAGCAGCCACTCCAGGCTGCCGGACTCGACTTTTGTCGTATAATCGGGCAGTCTGGCCACCAGATCATTGATCTGCCCAAACAAAGGCAGCAAAATAAATGTAACAGCGAAAAACATAAACAGACCAAAAGCCATAAAGGCCAGAATGATCGCCACCACACGCGACAAATGGATCTGTCCCTGACCAACAGTGATCCTGGAAAACATATTCGATACCGGATACAGGGCAAAAGCCAGACCTATCGCTAAAAGGATAGGGAACAGAAACGCAGCCAGTTCATACAAAACAAAGGATACGCCTGCCGCTACTGCCAATTTGAAAGTTGTACTGTGTCTCAGCAGCTTGATACTTTTGATCATTTTCTTACTTACTTATTGCAGAAACGGATTTCTGCGTCTCTCCCATCCTACCGTAGTCGCAGGTCCATGTCCCGGTAAAAGCTTAGTTTCATCAGGCAAAACCAGAAGTTTCGTTTTAATAGAGTCAAGAATCTGTTTGTAGGAACCGCCCGGCAGATCAGTACGGCCGATAGATTCGGCAAATACCGTATCACCGCAGAATACCACATCACCGCAGACGAGGCATACGCCGCCGCGGGTATGACCCGGAGTCGTCAGCACCTTAAAATCAAGTCCGGCCTCTGTGACAGTTTCCCCATCCTCAAAAATTTTATCAGCCGGCGCAAAAGCTGCGTCCATGCCCATATAAGCAGAAAGATTGCTGGTAGCCTTCGTCAGCATCTCCGCATCCGCCTCACTGATATAGACCCTGGCGCCAGTCGCCTTGCGCACCTCTTCCAGTCCCATGATATGATCGCTGTGCCCATGGGTGATAAAGATCGCATCGATAGTGAGTCCTTCTTTCTTGATCGCGTCGACGATCCTGTCGCCGTCTCCGCCCGGATCGACAACAACGCCGTGACCGGTAGCTTCGTTGACCGCTATATAGCAGTTAGTACCAAGCATACCAACTTCCATTTTTAAAACCTTCATGTCAAACCTCCTAAAAATTCTTTTTACTGTCTAATAAAATCGTTACCGGGCCATTATTGACAAGGCTCACAAGCATATGTGCCTGAAACTTCCCGGTGCCGACGCTGAGTCCTTTCGCCCGCGCGCCTGCCACGAATTTTTCATAATAAGCATTGGCCATTTCCGCGCCCGCCGCCTTATCGAACGACGGCCGTTTGCCCTTGCGGCAATCGCCGTACAAAGTAAACTGAGAAACCACCAGCAAGCCGCCGCCCACATCTGCGACAGACAGGTTCATCTTCTCCTGTTCATCTTCAAAAATGCGCAGGCCCACGACCTTGTCCAGCAAATACTCCAAATCCTTATCTGTATCATCCTTTTCGACGCCCAGCAGCACTAAAAGTCCCTTTGCCACACTGCCTACCCTGGCGCCGTCCACCTCGACAGCAGCGCTGTCGACACGCTGTACAACCGCTCTCACGTCAGCCTCCCTGTCCGTTGGAAATCATTCTTTCCACACTGTAAACGCCCTTCATGCGTTTGATTTTATTCATAATATTATCCAGCTGCTCCAGATTGCCGATATCGATGCCCATACTGATATTCGCGATCTTCTGCTTATCGATGCGGCAATTCAGCGCGTTGATATTCAGCTTTGACTCGCTCATCACCATCATGATGTCGGCCATCATACCGGGGCGGTCGCCAGCCGTGATAATGATATTGACCTTATACAGCGAATCCGTCGCAATATCCCAGGCCACTTCGATCAAACGGCTCTGCTCCTCAGGATTGTTGCTCATCACATTCGGGCAGTCCTGGCGATGCACCGAAATACCACTGCCGCGGGTGATATACCCGATAACCGGATCGCCCGGGATCGGATTGCAGCAGCGCGCCAGCTTGACCATGATCCCCTCTTCGCCCTTGACCAGGATACCATGACTGGACTTGGCCTTGGAACGGCGCGGCTTCAACTCGGCCAGCAGCTGTGACAGGTCCTTCGTCGTCGTCAGCTTCTGCTCTTTCTTATACAGCTCTACCAGCTTCGACATCACGCTGTTGATCGTGATCCCGCCATAACCGATAGTAGCCATCAGATTCTCTTCGTTCTCCAACCGCAGCTGGGCGCTTACGTCCTTCAGCTTATCGCCTTTCAGCAAAATTTTAGGATCGTAACCCAGACGCTTGCATTCTTTTTCCAGCATCTCGCGGCCCTTGACGATGTTCTCCTCGCGCCGCTCCTTTTTAAACCACGATTTGATCTTGTTCCGGCTGTCGGAAGAACCGACGATATTGATCCAGTCACGGCTTGGCCCCGCCGCCTGCTTAGAGGTGATGACCTCGACGATATCGCCATTGCTCAGCTTGTAATCGAGCGGCACGATGCGCCCGTTCACCTTGGCCCCGACGCAGCGGTTGCCAACATCCGTATGGATGCGGTACGCAAAATCGATCGGCACGGCGCCGACCGGCAAATCGATAACATCGCCGCGCGGCGTAAATACAAAGACCTCGTCGGCAAAAACATCCATCTTGACCGTATTGACGAAATCGCGGGAATCGCTCATATCCTGATGCCATTCCAGCAGCTGCCGCAGCCACGACAGCTTGGCGTCAAAGGTCTTATCGCCGCCGGCAGCCGGTGCAGGCTTGCTGCCGCCGCTTTCCTTATAGCGCCAGTGAGCGGCGATACCGTACTCAGAAATACGGTGCATCTCAAAAGTCCTGATCTGGATCTCCAGCGGCTGGCCGTTGCCATACAGCACCGTCGTATGCAGCGACTGGTACATATTTGATTTCGGCACGGCGACATAATCCTTAAAGCGGCCCGGGATCGGACGCCACATACTATGCACAACGCCCAGCGTGCCGTAACAGTCCTTCACGCTGTCCACCAGCACACGGATCGCCAAAAGATCATAGATCTCGCTCAGTTCCTTATGGTCGCGCAGCATCTTTTTATGGATGCTGTAAAAATTCTTCGGCCGGCCCTGGATCTCGCACGTGATATTCATCGTATCAAGATGCTCTTTGATCTCGCCCATTGCCGCATGGATCATTGCCTCACGCTCACGGCGTTTGACCTTGACCTGCTCGACCAGATCGTAATATATCTCCGGCTCCATATAACGGAACGCCAGATCCTCCAGCTCCCACTTGATCGTATAAATACCCAGACGGTGAGCCAGAGGCGCATAGATCTCCATCGTCTCGCGCGAAATAGACTGCTGCTTATGCACCGGCATAAACTTCATCGTCCGCATATTATGCAGCCTGTCGGCCAGTTTTATCATAACTACACGGATATCCTTAGCCATTGCCAAAAACATCTTACGGTAGTTTTCGATCTGCTGTTCTTCCTTGGAAATATACTCTATCTTGCCTAACTTCGTAACCCCATCCACCAGATCGGCAACCTTCTGTCCAAAATCCTCTTTTAAAGAATCCAGACTGATATCAGTATCCTCCACCACATCATGTAAAAAAGCTGCCGCCAAGGTCAGTTCGTCCAGCTGGAGCTGCGATAAGATCGTAGCTACACCAAGCGGATGGATGATATAAGGCTCGCCGGACTTACGGCGCTGGCTGGCATGAGCTTCAGCCGCCACATCATAAGCCTTGCGGACAAACTCCACCTGCTGCTTATTCAAATAGCTTTCGATCGTCGCAAAAAAATCCTCCACACAAACAACATTTCCTGTTTCAGGCATCTTAGCACTTCCTTATTTATCGAATCTTTTTCCCTGCCACAGCCCAATGATCTCCTCAGGACTGATATTCATATTTCTCTGACAACCTGCAAAAGCCTTCCGTCCCTTTTCCTGCAATCCCCTGAACGTCGGTGAATTCTGCAAATCGTTTTTCTGTAAATTACCAAAGCTGATCTTACCATGCTCATCGCGGATAAATTCCAGCTCTTCAAACACCTTCAAAGCATCTTCTGAAATATTGGCAGCCGACTCAAGCAGATCCGCCCTGTCGATAACAGCCTGCTGACGCAGCGTGCAGGCCAGCTCCTTATAAGCATGTACCAGCTGACTGCGCCCCGGATAAAGCTTATCCAGTTCGACGCAGTATTTATCGGCCTCCGACCTGGTATATAACAGCAGCAGCCGTTTACCAGCCCCTCTGGGCACCGGCAAGGCATCGGCATCAAACACTTCCTGCTGCGGGAAATCATAAAAAATAATATTCTCCGCCTCCTGCTCCGCCGGCTCGCCATAAGCAAGCACCTGCACATCCGGCAGCTTGGCCGCCTCGGGTACAGCGCTGGTGTTATTTACATATATTACTGTTTTTTTACTTGTTTGTAAAATATTTCTCAACACTGCTTCCTTGCTGGTATTGCAATTGCGGTAATCATAAACCTGCAGGGCCTGGTCATAATCTACCACCTGCAGATTCACGCTTTCCTTTTCCTTCCAGACATTGATCTTAGGCATAAAGGCCAGATCAACGACCGCGTTATTATACAGGCACACCATATCTGCCGCGCCGTTCCACATGATACTGTGGTAACTATACCTGCCATAATCGGTATAAAAACGCAGATGGTTGTTATCCCGCCCAAAAGTCTTGGGATAATGCAGCACCGCATCCTTAAAAGCAAACAGCGGCGGCGGGTTATCGCAGCCCAGCGGTTCCAGCAGCGCCAGCTCCTTCACCAGCTGCAGCGAAACCTCCTCGTTTCTATCCAGCAGGCACTCTATCTTCAGGCGCGGCTGATAATCAGCAGGCTCCAAACGACCCTTGACCACGCCCAGAAAACGTTTTCTAAAAGATTCTACCCTGGCTGCGCGCAGTGTCAGGCCGGCCGCCTGATGATGGCCGCCAAACTGCAGCAGCAGTTCGCTGCATTCATTCAAAGCACTGTACAGATCCAGCGCCGGGATACTGCGGCAGCTGCCCTTAGCGGCATCGCCGTCGATACTGATCAGGATCGTCGGCAGATGGTATTTATCGACCAGCCGCGAAGCCACGATCCCGATAACCCCGGCATGCCATCCTTCCTTAGCCAGCACGATCGCTGTCTCGATCCTTTCCTGCTGCGCCAGCAGCGCCTCAGCCTCAATAAAGATCCTGCGGCTGATCTCCTGACGCAGAGCATTCTCAGCATTCAGCTGCTCCGCAACCTCGTCCGCCTTAGCCTCATCGCCAGTCACCAAAAGCTCGACTGCCGACTGAGCGTGTTCCAAACGGCCAACCGCATTCAGACGCGGCGCCAGCATAAACCCAATGTTCTCAGCCGAAATATTCTGCTGCGGACAGCCGCTGTGTTCGATCAGCTTCCGCAGCCCCACGATCCCGGTATTTTCCATCGCCGCCAGCCCCAGCTTCACCAGCGCGCGGTTCTCGCCGCGCAGCGGCACGATATCGGCTACCGTACCCAAAGCCACAAGCTCCGTCAGCCCCGACCATAAAGGCTCGGTCAAATGCTGCATCTGGTGCAGCGCCTGGCACAGCTTAAACGCCACGCCCACACCGGAAAGATACTTAAACGGATACCTGCAGTCACGCTGATGCGGATTGACTATCGCATAGGCCGCCGGCAAAACCTCCGGCGGCGTATGATGGTCGGTAATGATGATCTCCAGCCCTGCCGGAGCCTCTGCCACCTCGTCCACGCCGCTGATGCCGCAGTCCACCGTCACTAACAGCGTTGTGCCGGCCGCCGCTAAAGCAGCCAGCGCTTCATGGTTCAGACCATAGCCCTCGTTTTTCCTTTTAGGGATATACGTGTTGACTTTGGCGCCGACCCCCTGCAAATACAAATACAGCAGCGAGCTGGCACTGATGCCGTCCACATCATAATCACCGTAAACAGTGATCTGTTCCCCGCTTTTTACAGCCTCTAAAATACGTTCGGCGGCCTTCTGCATATCCTTCATCAGCAAAGGCTCATGAAACGGCTGCTCGCTGCCGAACAAAAATTCTCTGATCTCTTCTTTATCCCTGACGCCGCGGTTCAGCAGTACGCTGACGACCACCGTCGAAACTCCCAGCTCCTCAGCTATAGCGGCAGCATATTCCCTGTCGCACTTCTGCAGCTGCCAAATCTTTCGTTTCCTCATTCCGCTGCCGCCGGTCCTGCCTGTTCAGCTTTAGCCATAGCTTCCTGGTGTAATTTCTGCGTATGCATCAGCATCGCCACTTCCTCACGCAGCTTGGCATTGTCTTTTTGCAGGGCCGCCATCTCTTCGCGGGTCTTTTTATCCTGCAGATAATGCTTCGCCTTCATCATCAGGGTAAAAAACAAAGTTGCCAAAGCTCCCAGCAGTGCCGATCCCAAAATAACGATCACTAAATTAGTCTGCATCGTCCAGACAGCAAAATTCAGCGACACGCTAACTGCATTCTGCACTGCAAACACAGCCACAATAACACTGATAATCAAAGTAAAAAACAAATATGGCATCTTCTTCAGCTCCTAACTTCTACAAATTTTTATAACTGTAATTATTCGAGAATTTACCTCAAAATCCCTGCTTTTTCCTTCAATTTAAATAAAAAAAGTAATAAACATACATTTTTACACCAAACTGAGCCAAAAAAAGCGCCTACCGCCGAAGCAGTAAGCGCCTAAATTCTGTTACAACAACCGCACTCTTACAGTTTCAGTGCCTCTCCAACTGCCTTTTTCATATCGGCAGCCTCGATCACATCCTGATGCAGGATCGGCAGCTTCTCCATCGCCAGCATCGGCTCCGGCACAGGCAGACCGCTCAGCTTATGCAGCCTGCGCAAGCCCTCGAACGGCTCCAGTTTGGCGTCTTCCTCACTGCCGGTGGCTTCCAGCACCACATCGCTGAACTTATACGGACTGGCTGTAGACAGCACGATGCAGTAAGTATCGTCGCTGGATACCAGACGGTACTTTTCGCAGGCCCGCCAGGCCACAGCCGTATGCGGGTCCAGCAAATACCCGTTATCATTGAAAACGCGGCCGATAGTTTCCTTCGTCTCCAGCTCATCCACCCAGGCTCCGAAAAATTCTTCCAGAATCCTGTTGTTGACCTTTTCGCCCACATTATAGGTGCCGCTGTCCGCCAGCTGCTGCATCCATTCCGACACCTTAGCGGCGTCATCTTCAGTAATGCTGTACAGCAAACGTTCCAAATTGCTCGAAACCAGAATATCCATCGACGGCGACACCGTTTTATAAAACTCGCGGCGCCGGTCGTAAATACCGGTATTGATAAAATCACTCAAAACATTGTTGCTATTGGAAGCGCAGATAAACTTCGCTACCGGCAGCCCCATCAGCTTGGCATAATAACCGGCCAGAATATCGCCGAAATTGCCCGTAGGCACGGCAAAATTGATCTTCTCGCCCGCTTTGATACGCCCCTTAGTCACAGCGTCGCTGTAAGCGCTGAAATAATAAACGATCTGCGGCACCAGACGGCCCCAGTTGATCGAATTGGCCGAGCTGAACACATAACCCTTGCTCTGCAGCTCCTCTTCCAGGGCCGCATCGCCAAACAGCTCTTTGACGCCGCGCTGGGCATCGTCAAAATTACCCCTGATCCCGATCACGCGCACATTATCACCAGCCTGCGTCAGCATCTGACGTTTCTGGATCGCGCTCACGCCGTCCTCAGGATAAAAGACGATGATCTCGGTATCCTTCACATTGGCAAAGCCTTCCAAAGCCGCTTTACCGGTATCGCCCGAAGTAGCTACCAGAATAACCACTTTATTGCTCTCGCCGGTCTTGCCTATCGCTTTCGTCAACAGATGCGGCAGAATCTGCAGCGCCATATCCTTAAAAGCCGAAGTCGGGCCATGCCACAGCTCCAGCACATCCGTATTTTCATTCACCTTACGCAAAGGCACGGGCTCGGCGCCGAATTTAGCCTGCGCATAAGCAGCATCGGCACATTCAAATAACTCTTCTTTAGTATAATCGGTCAAAAACAGCGATAAGATCGCCACAGCCCGTTCTTTATAAGTCATACTGCGCATGGACACGATCTCGCCCAGCGAAAGCTCCGGGAATTTCTGCGGTACGAACAAACCGCCATCATCAGCCAGACCACGGGTAATAGCATGTGCTGAACATACCAGGTCAGTTTTGCCGCGGGTACTTACAAATAGCATTGCAGGAACCTCACTTTCATTAACTCGCTACGGAGAAATCATACCACATTTATATTCTTCAAACAAGTATTTTCTATGTATTCAGAAAGTCAGCGGCGCCACCACAGCCCGTGTCGCCAGCTGCAGACCGGCCGGCGCCAGCACGATCTGCATCCCGCGCACCCCGGCGCTGACAGCGATCTCGTCCCAACCGCTGCTGCTGGCGTCCAGATATACCGGGTAATTCTTTTTAGCCCCCAGGGGCGAACAGCCGCCGCGGATATAGCCCGTCAAAGGCAGCACCTCTTTTAAAGGCACCAGCTCGGCCCTTTTATTGCCGCTTACTTTTGCCAAAGCCTTCAGGTCCAGCTCGCCATCGCCCGGGATACAGGCAAAGATAACGCCTGTTTTATCGCCGCGCACTACCAGCGTTTTAAAAACCTGTGCCGCCGGCATTCCCACCTCAGCCGCCACGTGCACGGCGTCCAGATGCTCCTCGTCCACAGTATATTCCACCAGACGGTACGCGATCTTCAAATCGTCCAGCCTGCGCGCCGCATTGGTTTTTTTCTGTTTCATAACATTCTGCCTCCTTCGGAAGTAGCATAACCGTCTTCCTTCTGCTATAATAACATCATAGGTTTTTTAACGCAAATACAAAAAGCATTCGGCAAATTTTATTTATCAAACTTTAAACGAGGTGTAATGTGGCACTTAAAATAGCCTGCGGACAAATAGAAATCATTGCCGGGCGACCGGACCTCAACAGCAAAAAGATCCTGCACCATATAGCTATGGCCTGCCAAAGCGGCATCGACATCCTGCTGCTGCCCGAGCTGGCAGTACCGGGTTACTTTTTAGGCGACCTGTGGGAGCAGACAGCCTTCGTCGAAGACTGCGCCGCCTACGGCGACGAGATCATCGCCGCTACGGAAAACTGCGGTGATCTGTGCGTCATCTTCGGCAATATCGCCGTCGACAACAGCAAACGCAACGAAGACGGACGCACCCGCAAATACAACGCCGCTTTTGCCGCCCAGCACGGCAAGCTGCTGACCAACGGCGCCCTGCCCTACGACTTTATCGTCAAAAACGCCCTGCCCAACTACCGTGAATTTGACGACAACCGTCATTTTTACGGTCTGCGGCAGCTGGCCCTGGAGCTTGACAAAAACGTCAGCCAGCTGCACCAGCCGCTCACCATCACCGCCCACGGCGAAACCGTCAAACTGGGCCTGATGCTGTGCGAAGACGGCTGGACCGAAAACTACTTTTTAGACGTGCCCCAGCTGCTGGCGCAGCATGGCTCCGAACTTTTATGCAACATCTCCTGCTCGCCCTTCAGCATCAACAAAAACAGCAAACGGCACCGCCTTTTCGGCAGCGCCGCCCGCAAAGCCGGCATCCCGCTCATCTACTGCAATAATGTCGGCATCCAGAACAACGGCAAAAACATCTTTACCTTCGACGGCTGCAGCTGCGTCTACGGCCCCGACGGCTGGCTGCTCACCGACGCGCCCATGTACGAAGAAGCGACCCTGTGCGCCGCCTGGGACAGCAAAGCCAAAGCTATCGACACCAGCGACATCACCGCCGACCCCCGCAGCGAGATCGGCGAAGTTTATCACAGCCTCCGCTATGGCTGTCAGCGGTTTCTTGAACAGGCCGGCATCGGCAAAATGACTGTCGGGCTTTCCGGCGGCATCGACAGCGCCGTTACGGCTGCCCTCTTTGTCGACATTCTCGGCCCCGATAACGTGCTGCTGGTCAATATGCCCAGCCGCTACAACTCACCCATGACGCAGAACATCGCTGAACAGACCGCTCAGGCACTGGGCGCCAATTACGCTGTCATCCCCATCACGGCAAGCTGCCAGAATACTAAAGAGCAGCTTACGCAGACCAAGATCCACAGCTATAACCAGCACACCGATTTCCATCTGGAAATCTCACCGCTGATCTACGAAAACATCCAGTCCCGCGACCGCGGCTCCCGCGTCGTAGCAGGCCTGGCAGCAGCCTTTGGCGGCGCCTTCTCCTGCAATTCCAACAAAACCGAACTCACAGTCGGCTACGCCACTTTTTACGGCGACATCTGCGGTGCGCTCGCTCCTATCGGCGACCTGTGGAAGCACCACGTCTACGAGCTGGGACGCTATCTGAACGAAAAAGTCTTTCAGCGTCAGGTACTGCCTGAAGCCATCTTCACCATCAGGCCCAGCGCCGAGCTTTCCTCCGATCAGACAGTCGGTACCGGCGGCGACCCGCTGATCTATCCCTATCACGATAAACTGTTCCGCAGCTTCCTCGAACAATGGCGCAAAGCCTCACCGGCTGAGATCCTGCGCTGGTACAGCGAAGGTACGCTGGCCGAACAGCTGGGCTGCGACGCAGAAATCATCAGCGAAGCCTTTCCCGACGCACGCAGCTTCATCGCCGACCTGGAACACTGGTGGAAGCTGATGAATACTCTGGCCGTTGCCAAACGTATCCAGGCCCCGCCCATCCTCAGCATCACCCGGCGCGCCTACGGCTACGATCATCGCGAATCACAGCTCACGCCTTACTTCCCGCGCGAATACCGCCGCCTGAAAGCGCAGCTGTTAAACGAAAACGAATAATCAAGCATAAGCAAAGAAGGCTTTTCCCCACCCGCTCAACAGCGGGTGGTTTTTTATTGCCCTTTTTAACTGCAAGCCTGCCCCTCAACAGACAAAGAGCGCAGACCGAAGTCTGCGCCCTTGTTCAAGCTTCTTCCTCTATTTTGATACCGTCGTCATCGACCTTTACCCTGATCTGCTCTTTTCCAAATTTGATGCCATCGCCTTCGATCCTTACTTTGGCCTGTTCTTCGCCCAATTTGATCGGACTGTCGATGATGCGCTGTCTGATATTCTGCTGTTCCGGCCTGTTCTCACGCTCAGTAACAGCGATATTGACCAGCGCATTCTGATAAATACCTTCCTGGGGAACTGCAGGCTGTGACGGCTGCTGCGGCTCGTCCGGCGGCACTTCCCTGATCGTAAATTTTATACCGTCATTTAAAATCGTAATATCATAGCCATCCTGACCGGAATAAAGCAAATCTTGCAGTGTATATGTACCGATCTCCTTTTTAGCCCCCACCAAAATACCGTCTGCCAAACCACCCAAACCGGCAATTTGTTCAGAACCGTTGTAAACAGTATCAACACCTGAAATATCATTGCCATTTACCTCGATTTTTTTCAAAAAGCCTTTTAAAAGCGGTGCAGTATTACCGTTATAGAATTTCCAGGAATCTTTATCTTCATCCCTCAAACCATTTTCAAAGGCTTGCCCGAATTCTTCCAGACTCAATAAAGTGCCATCGCCTTGATATTTTAAGTAACCTGCTATCGCATCGCCGTCAAACGAAGCATAATAAGCATTATTAACAGTACCGCTGCCATAGCCAACTATATCTCCTATATAGCCGATCGTACCAACAATTTTCCCAATATTATAGGCATTGGTAATACTACCGCCGCCGGAGTGATTTCCTACAATACCCCCGGCATAAAACACACCACTTATCTTGCCGCTATTATAAACATTCTTAATATTACCACTCTTACTATTGCTGCCACTGATGCCGCCAACTTGTTGATTGTTTCCTGTTACGTCTACGTCGCCAGTATTATAAGAATCACTGATATTTTTATTATTGTAGCCCACAACACCGCCTGAATAATTTCCCGCACCAGTTACTGTTCCCTTATTGGCAGTTTGAATAATATCGCCAGCATTATAGCCGGTAATACCGCCTACATACGCATTCGATTTACCGCTAGACGTAAATCCTTTTGCCTCAATAGCACCGCTATTTGTTACACTAGTCTTTTTATCAGCGTCACCAATGGTGCCAGAATTATAACCAGAAATACCACCTACATAACCATTACCTGTTACCGTACCATCCTTTTCGTTGTGAACATCAGTCAGAGTACCATAATTATAACCGGTAATGCCGCCTACATAATATCCACCTTGTATTGAATTTTCATTGTAAGCTTTATTTATATTGCCATAGTTATAACCAACGATACCACCCACACCATAGTACGAGCCTGTTACCGTCCCAAGATTGCGGACGTCAGTAATCTCGCCCTTGTAATTATAGCCAGCAATACCACCTGCATATGAATAGTTTTTGCCACTGGTTGTTGTATATCCTGTGGCCGTAACAGCGCCGCTATTGGTACTTTTTTCTATAACAGCTCCGCCATTAGCCTGCGTATAAACATTATAACCAACAATGCCGCCGACAAAAGACTTACCTGTTACAGAACCCTTCTCAGTATTATGGCTGTTGATTATCTTTGCTACCCCAAAAGTACCATCATAACCATTATAGCCGGCAATGCCGCCCACATAATTGCCTGTTTCTTTTCCTGTTACTACACCGCTGTTAGTACAATTTTCAATAATCGCCGGATTCTCAGAATTAGCGCCGGCAATACCGCCTACATACTGTTCCGTTCCTGTTATTTTACCGCTATTACTGCTGCCATTTTCTCCGCCGATTAGCGACTGGTTTTTCCCGGCAATACCACCCACATATTTTTGTCCGCTTATTGCCTTAATATTGTGCGAATCCAATATTTTTGAGTCAGTGAAATTGATTCCAGCGATACCGCCTATATTACTGCCATCAGTAATATCAACAACACCCTCATTAGTACAGTTATCTATAATACCGCCCCTGTTAATGCCAAACCCATTATTGCCAGCAATACCGCCAACATTACTGACATTACTGCCTGTGATTTTACCGGCATTGACAGAATTACTGATCGTCCCCATAGCGCTGTTGCTGCCAACAATGCCGCCAACCGAACTGTTTTGAGCCGTAATAGCAGCTTCATTCCTGGCATCGGTAATAGTACCGCCAATATTACTGCCGGCAATGCCGCCAAGGCTACTGCCCGTAGAAGTAAGCGTACCTTTATTCACCACATGCTCTAATTTGCCGTAATTAACGCCGACGATACCGCCAATTTCTCCATGCGAACCAGCAGTAATACCGGCCTCATTGATAACATTGCTGATATTACCATAATTTACGCCGGCAATGCCGCCTACCTGCTGCGCTCCTTCGATATTACTTTTAACTGTAGTTGTAACATCATTTATATCTGTTGTTTTGCAGTCAGTCAATCGTATATTCTTAACAGAGGCCCCTTGGCGCAAAATAGTGAATAAACCAATATAAGTACCATTGTAGGAAGATGTATCTGTTCTTTTTATATTCAAACCCATGATCTTACTATCCATACCATCAAGGCTGCCTGTAAAGCCGCCTTTAGGGCCATTAGGCCAGTCAGTTATATTACCAATACTGGCAAACCCTTTGCCGCTATTCCAGTTTACCGTAGCACTGGCGTCAATATCGCCAGCCAGCATATAATCGCCCTGCACATATTGATAACCGTCACTGCCGGTAACAGTATTTTTGGCAATCGCCTGCAGCTCATAAACATCATGTACCAGCATGGCATCGGTTATATTTTTACTGTTGCCGCTCAGATCCTGTATATTGGAACCTGACAGTGCCTCACTGCCTTTTTTATCAACAGCTTCACCGCTTGCATAATCGCTGACCTCATATACTTTACCCTTGCCGTCACCAACATCTATCTTTGCTGTTTTCTTTACTTCATACCCAACCGTCACTTTATTATTAGCACGCAGGGTGATGT
>NZ_CATWDQ010000025.1:0-24893 GCF_958349595.1 uncultured Phascolarctobacterium sp.
TAACACAAAAAGATGGTAGACACTTTTGTGTCTACCATCTTTATACCACTTCACAATTAGTGCGGGGTTTCTCATTTTACATTATGCAGTTAGCAAATATGGTGTGCCGGGCGTTACTACTCAGGCTGTCGTGCTTTTTCTTCCAAACTCTGCAATACTTTTTTGATTTCCTGCAGTGACACCGGTTTAGTAATATATTCGTCCATGCCTGCCAGATAGGCTTTACTTACATCTTCGTTAAAAGCATTCGCCGACATGGCAACGATAGGAGTGCGCTCGTGCCCCTGCTGCTGCTCCAGTTGTCTGATATGTCTAGTCGCCTCGTACCCATCCATGATAGGCATTTGGATATCCATAAAGATCAGTGAATAATAATCTGCCGGCGCAGTTGCAAACAGCTTTAACACTTCAATGCCATTCCAGGCTTTCTCCATGCTGACACCGTTCATCTTAATAAATTCTTCAGCTATTTCCATATTCAGTTCGTTATCTTCAACTAGCAGCACATGCCCTTTTAAAGTATTTGTGCCAACTAAAGTATCCGTTCTTTCGTCCACTTTATCAGCTTGTTTACCTGTCATGATTTGTAAGATCACTTGATAAAGATGTGATCTGAATAACGGCTTGGCCAAGAAAGTATTGACGCCCATATTTTTGGCTGCTTCGGCGATTTCTTCCCAATCATAAGCCGTTAAAATAATAATAGGAATTGCATCACCCATAATTCTACGAATTTGGCGCGTTGTTTCAAGCCCGTCCATTACAGGCATCTTCCAGTCGACGATTACTGCATCGTAATCACTCTCATTACTGTGCGCTTCAGCAATTTTAATTAATGCTTCTTCTCCTGATAAGACCCATTCACTGCTGATACCAAATTCTTTCAACATTTCTGTTGTGTTTTCGCAAACACTTTAATCATCTTAATCATCGTCGATCACCAATTTATATTGTTGTGCCGAAATAAATTATTAGCGCTATTTTAAGGAGACAATTGTTTTTTATATTTGCACAAAAAAAGTCAGGACAGCACGATTCGTGCTGTCCTGCTTGCGGCAGACTCCAAAAAAGACTGCCTTTATAAAAATTGAATTTTGAGAAGCTGTTTAGAAGGTCCAGCGTGCGCCGATGTTCCACTGCCAGTCTTTTTTAAAGTGGCTTCCTGCGCTGCGTTCTACGTCAAAATAGAGGTGGCTGCTGCTGCCTGTTTTTAAAGCCGCGCCGATACCGTATTCAAACCAGGTATCGTTAAAGCTGTCGCTGACGGTTACTGCGCCGCTGCTGTCGCGCATGCTTACATCATAGCCGCCGCCAAACTCGTGCAGCAGGTTGGCTTTAGCATAGACGATACCTGTAGATCCGACCTCTTTACCGATATTGAAACCGATACGTCCCACTGCGCTCTTGATACCGCTTTGGCTGACCTCGATACCGTTGCTGGCAGTGTAGTTATCGCCGCCCAGATAGCCCAAAGTAAACTGCGCCTGCGGCTCGATGTACCAGCCGTTTTCCAAAGTGTTTTTACGGCCGTATTCAGCACTCAGCGACACGCCTGTATTATTAAAATCACCGGTGATCTTGTTGCTGTTGGTATCGTAAACAGCAAAATCATTGTCCATATTGCTGATTTTAAAGACGACATCCAGATAATGCCCCTTGTTACCTATCTCCGTAGTATAGAAACTGATAGCCTTATTGCTGTTATCACCGTTCCCACTGCCATAGCTACTGTTACCGTCAGTATAGCTGAACGCCGCGCCCTGATAACGTTTTACCTCAGCAGTGTTTTTAGTCAGCTCGTCATAGCCCAGCTCATAAGCCGTGTATTTATTTTCAAAACCAAATTTGCCGCTGCGGCCGATCTTGCTGCCCTGCACACGGAACCAGGCACCTTTGGCATCCTCGCCGTTATTTCTCAATTCACCCATACGTTTCAGCAGTTTGTCGTTTTCCGTCCGCCAGGTATGGTAGTTGAGTGCGTTTGCCGCAAGAATGGTATCAACGCTGGTAGTAGGTTTGTCGGTGGGATCCAGATTAGATATTCTATCTAAATACCAGTCTGTAGCGTAACCGTCCGTATCGCTTGCTTTGCTTGCCAGATCGTAATGAGTATAAAACAAAGTCCCTTCACGATCTTTAGCGGTAAATACACCGTCGCCGTTGGTGCTGGCCAGTAACAGTCCATTTCCTTCTTTGCTGCCTTCTACCGGAACATAGTTATCTTTTTGGTAAATGTCCAATATCTGGTTGCCGCTGAAGTCGTCCTTTACAAAAATCTTGTCACTGCTATTGGTACGCACATCTATATCCTGTTTAAAAATACTGCCTGTGCCGGCAAGCTTTTGTACTTCCAGTTTGCTGTAACCATTTTTATCCGCCCGCATGTCGACAACAGCACCGTTATTCATCGTTAAAGAAGTCAGATTGCTGTCAGCAGTCATGTTCCAGAAAGAAGCGGCATTATTCATGTGCAGGTCAATAGCATTGTCTTTATTATCTTCTGAAGTTTTTATTTTACCATCTATTCTTACCGTGCCGGCGCCGGAGTTGTTGATGTGAATCTGCCCGCCACCAGAAGCTTTGATCAAAGTGTCCTTCTGAGCCGTAGTGTCAAAATCACCATTAAGATTTAACACTCCGTTTTTGCCTTCTGCTTGAGCGGCGATAGCGGCCTTAGTAGCGACAGATCCATTAAAGGTGACATTGCCGTCGCTCGAAGCTAAGATAGCGATGCTGTTTGCGCCGCTGACCTCGATGAAGGCATCCTGCCCGACAAATGTAGCTGCGCCGTTGCCGGAGCCAATACTTAACCCATTGCCATCCTCATCACCCAGGGCTTTGATCTTCAGCAGGCCATTTACCGTAGCCTGAGAACCATCAACTACATGAAAGGCACCGCTGCTGATACCATTGGTAAAGATACTTACATTTTGGCCTGCAAAGGCTGAACCCAAGTACAGATGTATCCCTGTTGCCGTACCGTTTTCATTATCGGCCACTACCGTGAGGTCATCAGTAAATTCTGCTGTACTGCCAACTCCGCCTTCTAATCCATGAGCTGTTTTACCGCCGAAGGCCTGCAAAACAGTTTCGCCCATAGTGGCGTTAGCATTACTATATAAAAACAAAGCTATATTATCGCCTTTATCGTTATCCTGATACTTATTATCCGCAAAACTGTCGGCAACAGTAAGCACGGTTTTGCCCGCAGCATTGATAGTACTGCCATCACAAGTGATACCTATATTGTCACTGCCGCCAAGAACAGTGATATTAACTGCGCCGTTAAAGTTCATAGTACTGTTGTTCCAGGCGCCGATGCCGTAATTGGTCGCATCGGCATTGGCCTGAGCGATGCTGGTAATATTTAAGGAGTCGTTAAAAGTGACTGTACCGCCAGCGTCATTTCCCCAAAGGTTGAGGCCATTGATGTTCCAATCGTCTGCTGAACCCTTCAGATTTATGTTTACAGCTCCAGCTGCTTCAAAGTTACTGCCATTGGAGACTATCATTCCATAAAGTTTATCATCATAGAATGTCCCCTGCGACCGGTCAAGGTCTATGGTCAAAGCGTTGCTCGAAACTGTAGAATTTTCTACTACCAGCAGTCCGTTGTAATTGTCGCCCCAGATAATAGTTTGTTTATTGTTGAAATTTAAAGTGCCGTTACTGGCAACGGTTACGGCATCAGACCACGCTTCTTTAATATTGTTGGTAATGGTAACTGTATCACCGCCGAAATTGATTGTACCGCCGTTTGCTCTTACAGCGCCAAGAGCGTGGCTGCCGGTTACACTCAGTTCACCGGTGGTAATTGTAATGTTCGTAGTTTCACCCTTGCCTGCATATACGGCGTAGCCACTGTTTACTATGATAGTACTGCCATCTTCGTATGATTTAGTCGTATCCTGAACGGTTTCGGTTTCGTGTACAGGAGCGGCTTCAACTATCGACATACCTAGCATTGCACTGTATGCTATAGGCATTGTAGTTAAAGCGTATAATATTTGACTCTTAAGCTTACCTTTTGATATTAGTTTTTTCATCATCATAAATTTTCATCCCCCATATCTTAGTTCTTTTAGCGATTTTCAGCTTAGCAAATACCATTAATAAGTAATTTTCTTTGTTATTATATTTTGATTCATTTGCAATACTTGAAATATATTTTACCACATTTGTACCCCCCCGCAAGACACTTGCTTTGGCCCTGTATAAAACGTCTTCGAGTCTTGCCCGGCGCATTACGCCAGCGGCTTTAAAACTATTGGCGTTTGCGCAGGTCAAACACTAACGCCTGCAGAATTACAGGCGTTAGCAGATAATCCTTGTCTGCCCTGATAAAAACAAAATAAATACCACCCGTTAAACGGGTGGTATACACAAGGCCTGTAAGTCCTTATTACTGCCAGCGCCGAAAGATGCTGGCTTTCTCCTCGTTCAAGCTAAAATAATGAGTTAAAGATATGAAAACACCTGCTGTGCACTTGAGTGCATAGCAGGTGTTTTTTATTACCCATATCCTATTCAAACAATATTTTTTAAACTTCAGCGTATGATCACATGTCCCCGCAACGCTGTTTACTTACCCTAAAAATTTATATGTTTGGCTATCATCTCATATATTGTGTTTACATCTATAGGCTTAGCCAGATGTCCGTTCATGCCAGCATCCAACGCTGCCTGCACATCATCCCTGAAGGCGTTGGCCGTCATCGCAATGATCGGTATCTCTTGCGCGTCCGTATGCTTAGACGCCCTAATACACCTGGTAGCGTCATAACCGTTCATCTCCGGCATTTGGATATCCATAAAAATCAAGGCATATTCTTTTGCTTTAGAATTTACAAAAAGATCTACCGCTACTTGGCCGTTTTCAGCAACATCGACTTGCAAATTCGCAAACTTCAATAGTTCTGCCGCAATTTCCATATTCAGTTCGTTATCTTCCACCAGTAGTACCTTCTGCCCCTGGAAATCATATTTATCTTTGGTACTGCCGATTTCCTCAGGTATTACCGCACCGTCCTTGCGGATAACTGTTAATAAAGTGTTATACAAAGTAGAAGCAAAAAACGGTTTGGCGATAAAAGCATTGACGCCCGCTTCCCGGGCTTGTTGTTCGATATCCGACCAATCATACGCGCTGATAATAATGATCAGTGCGTCCGGGCCTGCATAATCCCTGATCCGTCTGGTCGTCTCTATACCATCCATATCCGGCATGCACCAGTCGATGAAGCATACATCATAACACCTGTGTTTAATTTCACAGGCGGTCCGAGCTTTTTCAACGGCCTCGAACCCGTTAAGCACCCAGTCGACCTCGACTCCCATCCCCTTCAACAAAACCTCAGCATGTTCACAAGTATCGTGGTCATCGTCAACTACCAAAACGCTGATATCCTCCAGCCCAGGGCTGTTTTTTTTATGTTCCGACGGGTTCAGGCCGAACGGCAGATCTACGGTAAAGGTACTGCCCTGGCCTTCCCGGCTCTCTACCTTGATAATCCCGTTCATGATATTTACAAGATTTTTGGTGATCGCCATCCCCAGGCCGGTGCCGCCGTATTTTCCGGAAACACTGCTGTCACCCTGTTCAAAAGGCTCGTAGATACGCTCCAAAAACTCAGACTTCATACCGATACCGTTGTCTTGAACAATAAATCGCAACCAGATCTTAGTGCCTGTTGCACGGATTTTTTTGATTTCCAGCCTAACACTGCCGCCTTTAGGCGTAAATTTGATTGCATTAGACAACAAGTTGATCAGAATTTGATTGACGCGCATGGCATCACCAATCAGTAATTCCTCTTCAATGCCGGAAAGCACCACTTCAAAAGACACGCCTTTAGTTTTGGCAAGAGTATAATTGATATCTGTCAAAGAAGTGACCAGCTTTTTCATATCAAACAGTTCTGCACTGATAGTAAATTTGCCATCTTCGATTTTGGACATATCTAAAATATCGTTGATCAGCATCAATAAATGCTTGGACGAAAAAGTGATTTTGCTCAGACAATCGGCAATACGCTTTTGATCATCCAAATAATTAAAACCAATTGCCGACATCCCAATAATGGCATTCATCGGTGTTCTGATTTCATGCGACATTTTCGACAAAAAATCCCGTTTGGCTGCATTGGCTTTTCCGGCTGCCAGCAAAGCATCCTGCAAAATCTGCTGTTGCCGTTTAAGTTCACTATTTACCATATACTCATTACGCAATTTATAGGCGTAAATAATAAAAATAATCATTAGCAAACCCATTAGGGCGGCATAAATAGAAGCTTTTTCTGCTTTTTTTTCGGTAGCCTCCTGAATAATAAGGACCCGTCTATCTGCCGAATCAATCACTTTTTGGATCGCCGCATCTGCCTTTACCCGCAAAGGCTCTACTTCTTTCTTAAAATATTTTTCGAACTCGGCTTTATTCATTGCATTGTTTTCTATAATATCTACCACCTGTATCTGCGCCTGTTCCAGGTTTTTCAAAGCAGTTTTTAATTCTGTTAGATCCTCCGGGTTTCCCAAATAGATTGCTTGCAAAATACTCTGCGATTTTTCATTTTCCTGCCTGCTGGTGTGCAAAACAGCCTTGATACTCTCTGGTCTGTTTTCATTATTAGCCAGAAAAATCGGCAGATAGGTGTTTATTTCCAGTATTCTGGTACGAATCTTATTTATTTCCGATACGACTTTATATGGATGCTCCGCCACATAATTGACCTGGTTGTTTACAGTAAAAATCGAATAGGTGGTAAAAAACACATATAAAACTACAAAAAAACAAATAGCTATCGCTCCGCCTATCATTCCATATCTTTTGAAAAAATTCATTTTCTCAGCTCTTTTCAAATCTTTATTAATTACTACTATTACTCATATTATAAATATACCACATCACTGCCCCCCGCAAGACACTGCCGTTTGCCTGGGTAAAACTTTTAGAGTGTCTTGCCCGGCGCATTACGCCAGAAGCTTTACAACTGTCGACGTCTGCGCAGGTCAAAAGCTTGTCAGCCGCCGAAGTTAGCAGTAATACGCAGTTGGTAAAATTTTCTGTACAATAAAAAAAGCGTCCGCCTGCAACGCATTATATTAGACAGACAGCTTTATAACCCGCGTATTCTGAATGTTATTGGCAAATTTATCATCAAATATTTTTTACTTCCACCATCGTGACTTTATCCGCACGTATACTAAAGCTGCAGAAAGGTATTTTCTGTAAATTTTACAAAAGGAGATGTTAATTATGACTTGGCAACAATTTTGTGCTTGGTGTACTAAGAATGGTTTCAATCCTCCCACTGTTATCAAGGGCGTTTCCGGCCGTGACTCTTATCCCTATTATGTACGGATAACCTGGGGCAGTGGCCGCGATCAGGGAAGTAAAGGTTATGGGATCGCTGCTCAAACACCAACGTCGGCAGAATTACAAGAGATAGCAGATAATCCTTGTCTGCCGTTCTAAAAACCGGCAAAAAAGAGAGCAAACCATTTTGGTTTGCTCTCTTTTTTACTGTCTGCTTATCAGCAGATACACAATATATTTTATTTTTCAATACGCTTTCATTGTTTTCTGTCCCTTTTAGTGTTATAATCCAATATAAAGCATCTTCACAAAATAGTGCGTTTTTGGGAAGCAACTTTAGACATTTCACAAAACAAGCTCTTTTTGCGAAATTATCTTGCATATCTCCCAAAATTACTGTTGTTTGTGAACCCTTTACCAAGCACTTCTCAAATCCTATTGTTTGCGAGAAATATTTTTTAGTAGGTGTATATTATGATTTATTTAACATTGCCCAAAATTTACTATCAAGACCCTGCTAACTATGAAAAAATCTATTCTGAACGCTTTGCTGCACCATTTACAAAACATCTTGATCTGAATATCCAACAATATAACCGTCCTGCTTCTTACCCGGCTTTTTATTGCTATACAGAAGAAATAGCCAATTTACTTGTCAGGATACTGCACGAAAACTACCTTTTAGAAAAAATCATCAGCGAGCTGCCTTTTGTTGCCGTAAAACAGTTTTACGAGGGCAGTATCATCGAAGAAATACAGTCAACAAACGCTATCGAAGGTGTCCGCAGCACCCGCAAAGAAATAACGACAGCTTTAGCGAAACAAAAAAGCACTGATCGCTCAGCCCGGCTTTGGAGTATCGTAAACAAATATCTTAAATTATTAACAAAAGAAAAGATAGACTTTAAAACTTGTACCGATATCCGCAGATTTTATGATGATTTTGCCTTAGACGAGATCAAGACAGAGAACCCTGCTAATATTCCTGATGGCCTGATTTTTAGAAAAGGCTCTGTTTCAATATCTACCGGCACAGACAAAACCATTCACAAAGGCGTTTATCCGGAACCGGCCCTGATCGAAGCACTGGAGAAAGCCTTGGCCTTTTTGAATGATGAAAACATACCTTTATTGATCAGGGTACCTGTCTTTCATTATCTGTTTGGCTATATACATCCTTTTTATGACGGTAACGGCAGAACTTCCAGGTTCATAACATCATATTATCTAAATGAAGAATTGCATACCATTATTGGCATCCGCATTTCAGTAAATATAAAAAAACAGCTCAAAAAATACTATCGGTTATTTGAAATGACTAACAATGAATTTAACCGTGGTGATTTAACGCCATTTTTAACAGAATTTTTAGAAATAATTTTATCTACTATCATTGAGACGCAAAAGCTATTAGTAAAAAAAATCGATCAACTGGCACGTTACGAAGAAAAACTGGATCAAAAACTGGCAGCATTAAGTGTTACCGATAAACTGACGCAGGATATTTATTATATACTGCTGCAGGCAGCTTTATTTAAAGGCGATGGCGCCACAGTGGAACAACTGGTAGCTACTACTGGTAAATCGAGAAATACTATTGATGCGCGTTTAGCCACTTTACCAAAAGAACATTTATTAAAAATTACTTCAACTAAACCATATCGTTATAAACTTAATACCTTGATATTAAAATGATTTACGAAAAACCCAAACCCCTGTCTGCAACGTGCACAGCAGGGGTTTACTTTTTTATTCGGCGTCTTTGGCTGCGGGCTTTTGAAGTTCGGACGCCAACAAGCCCCCCGCCATATCAGCGGGAGGCTTAAGGGGAATATTTTCGAACAAGGTACGGGTTGAGGATACCCTGCCGAAAAGCGTGTCAGTCTGCGGCCGGCTGGCAGGCAAAAGCCGCCTGCTGGCCGCGTTATCGAAAACAAAGGTCAGTATCCGCTGCCGGGCCTGCTCTTAACTTACAGCCGCTTTATCTTCAGCCGCGTTCTGCCTTCATTCTTTGCAGTTCGGCCCGCTGCTCTTCCAGCAGGGTCTGCTGCAATTTCATTTGGGTCATCATTTTTTCCATGTCGCCGTTTCTGGCTGCCAGCAACTGGTCGACTTCTTTGCGGGTATAGACGATGTCGCGGGGTTCTTTTTTTCGGTCTTTGGAGCGGTCCAGCGCAAAGTTGATACCGAAGTTGCCCATTTTGCTGCCGCCTTCGCTGATGCCCATGCCCAGCGAGAACATCACTTTTTCGTTGGGGGCATAGAAGCCGCCCACTGCTAATGCGCTTTTGCCGCCATAGCCGCCGTAGGCCATGGCCAGCTCACCCTTGTTCCCGTCCTGGAAGCGGGGGTGCAGACCTGCCATTGCTGCCGAAAGCGCGCCGACGCTGTCGATCTCGTCGCCCAGCCTGGTGATGTCGTGGCTGATATTGCCGATCTCCTGCTGCACCTGATAGAGCTGGCTGCCGTTGACGGCGTCCATAGAGGTGGCGTTCACTTCGCCTGCGGCGACGTTGCCGATCTTGGTGCCGCCATTGCCTTCCAGGGTGATCTTGTTTTTATTGAGCTTACCGCTGCTGTCGACGTCATATTTGGCGGCGCTGTCATGCACGGCTTTCAGCTGGTCCTCGGTGGCCGCCTGCCCGCTGGCATAATTATCGGCGTCCCAGGTCGTGTTGGCCAGGCCTCCTACTTTGCCGTTGTTGCCGTCGATGCTGACTTTATTACTGCCGGAACCGATCTCTACCACATCATTCAGCCTGACCTGATGGTCGATGCCGCCGGATTCATTTTTACCGGTATTATCAATGATCAGGTTATTATCGCCGTTGGAAACACTGCTGTACTGCCCGGCTTTTTCTGCCGCTTCGCTGGCTTTGTCGTGGATAGCTTTCAGCTGGTCCTCGGTGGCTGCCCGGCCGCTGGTGATGTTGTCAGGGTCCCAGTCTTTATTGGTCAGGCCGTCGACCGTGCCTTCATTGTCTTTATTGATAGTGACGCCGCCGGCTTTGACTGAGCCGTCTTCGCCGTCAAGGACGACCTTGCCCTTGCCGACATCGATCTTACCATCGCCTGTGCCGTCGATGACCATATTGCCGTTGTCGCCGACGTCCAGCTTATCGCCCAGTTTTACTTCATAGTCGGTGCCGCCGTTACTGCCCGGTTTCGACTCGATAACGATATTGCTGTCGCCTTCCTGTACAGTTACTTCCTGCGCGGCGACCTGCTGCTGCACCTGATAGAGCTGACTGCCGTTGACGGCGTCGGTCGAATCAGCGCTGACACGTCCGGCCGCTACGTTTTGGAGCTGGCGGGCCGCGCCGGGAGCGCCCACACTGACCGCACCCCTGACGTCGCTGACGCCGGCCCATTGAGTATAGGCGCTGTTGCCGGTAACGTCATGGATCTCAAAAACGACCGAGCCGCTGCCTAAAGCGACGCTGTCGGCCAGCGCTACGATAGTATTGTTGCCCAGCGCCAGGCCATTGGTGGCGTTGCCGACAATAATGTTCCCGTTGCCCAGCGCCGCACTGTTATTGGCGTAGAGCTTATTCTCATTACCCATGACGGCGGCCAGTTCTGCGTCTACGATATTATCCGTACCGACAGCGGTGGAGGAACTGCCTTTGACCTTGTTATTCGTGCCAACGGCGGTCGCCTTCGCGCCTGTCACTATATTCGAGCCGCCCAAAGCCACGCCGTCCGCTGCGGCGGCAATATTTTTATAGCCAAAGACGCTGGCACGGTCGCCATAGGCCAGATTGTCATAGCCGACAGCACTGGACTGCTGCCCTGCCGTGGAGTTATTGACGCCAAAAGCGCTGGAATAATCACCCTTGGCAATATTGTTATTACCAAAAGCATTGGCGTCCAGGCCTTCCGCCGAATTATTCACACCTACGGCGCTGCTGCCTGCGGCGTCCGCATTATTGCTGCTGCCCACAGCGCTGGCGCGTTCGCCTTTGGCGATATTACCATAGCCAAAGGTGCTGGCATAGCTGCCGCTGACGCTGTTATTGATACCGAAAGCAGAGGCGTTATCATTGAGCACATCATTATAATTGCCCATAGCGACGGCATTGTTGCCTGTGACCATATTGGTGATACCGAAGGCGCTGGCATCGACGCCGGAGGCTTCGTTATCGTAACCAAAAGCGTTGGCATGAGTGTTGGAGGCCGTATTGCTGTTGCCAAAGGCGCTGGAATTTTCACCGATAGCGCCGTTGCCATAACCAAAGCCGCTGGAAAATCTGCCGGAGGCTTCGTTGCCGCTGCCCACAGCGCTGCTGTATTCACCGCCGGTGCCGTTGCCGTAGCCCAGGGCGCTGCCATAAAAGCCCTGAGTATTATTGCTTCTGCCGATGGCAAGGCCATGATCGCCCAGCACATGATTATCATTGCCGATGGCGATAGCTTCGAGCGCTGCGGCGTCATTACTGATACCGACAGCAACAGCGTCAGTACCGGAAGCCTTATTGCTGCTGCCCACAGCGACGCTGCCTTCGCCAAGAGCGTTATTATAATAACCGAGCGCGCTGGCACGGTCGCCTGCGGCAGTATTGGCATTACCTACAGCGACTGCCTGATCGCCGGCAGAAATGTTAGCCGCCCCGATAGCGCTGGCTTCGAAACCGTCGGCCGTATTACTCAGGCCCAGAGCGCTGGAGTTTTCGCCGCCGGCAGTATTGCCCAGCCCAACTGCGCTGGACAGATGGCCGATCGCATAGTTGTTGCTGCCGATAGCGCTGGTATCATGCCCGATAGCTCTGTTGCCGTAACCCAGGGCGCTGCTTCGTTCGCCGTTAGCCTGATTGCTTCTGCCTACGGCAGTAGTTTCTATTTCGGAGGCCGTATTGCCATAACCGAAGGCACTGCTGTAGTCGGCTTTGGCTTCATTGCCATAACCAAAAGCGCTGGCTTCCACACCCAGGGCAACGTTTCCTGTGCCCACAGCACTGGCCTGAAAACCGTCAGCTTTATTGCCCGCACCTATAGCGCTGGACTCGCTGCCGCTGGCTGTATTATTGTTGCCTACGGCGCTGGCCTGTGCACCGCTGGCGGTATTATTATTGCCCAAAGCGACAGCAAATTCGCCGCCGACCTGATTTTTATAGCCTACGGCGCTGCCATAAGCGCCGTTGATACTGTTATCCTGCCCCAAAGCCGTAGCAAAAACGGAATTGACTTCGTTGCGGAAACCGAAGGCAGAGGAAGACGCGGCATTGAGCCCCAGCATATTGCCTTCGCCGACAGCCAGCGTATGGTCGCCGAAAAGCTGGTTGCCGCTGCCCACCGCCAGGGTAAAAGCACCCGAAACATTGTTGGCGATACCGACGGCCGTTGCAGAAGCGCCTGTGACTTGATTAGCCACACCAAAGGCACTGGACTGGCTGCCTGATACATTATTATCGGACCCTACAGCGGTGGCGTGTTCGCCGCTGGCTGTATTGTTGTAGCCTACGGCGCTGGCAAAATAAGCGCTGGCGTCGTTGCCTGCACCGATAGCGCTGCCGTAATAGCCGCTGGCCTCATTATTAACGCCCACTGCTGTTGCAGCATAACCTTCGGCATTGTTGGAATAACCGAAAGCGTTGCTGTAATCACCGAGCGCTGTGTTGCTGTGCCCAAAAGCACTGGCAGAATTACCTTCAGCTTCATTTTTAAAACCAAAGGCATTGGAATAGTCGTTTGAGGCCGTATTGGCATAACCGGCAACAGTAGAAGAGACAGCGGTGCCATCTTCAAAAACAGGGGCTGCCGTTGCTGTGTTACCTGCATATAAAAAACAGCCGGTAACTGCACAGGAACTCAAAAAAAGGGTTATACTCTTCTCTAAATTACGTTTTCTGGTCTTTGTCATCAGTCTCATCTCCTTTTCTGCTAGTGGTTTTTAATACCTAAAACTTACTCCAACATACTACAATCAAACAGCGGCTTTAAATTTCCCGGGTATAAATTTAAAATATCGCCGTTTTTATATTTATTATCATTATATTTTTAATGATTAATTAAATAATTGTAATAGATGTTTTTAGTTTGTGTGTATATTATCATAATCTTCATTACTCCTGCAAGACATTTTTATCAGTAAACGATTATTTTGTTGCAAAACGCAAAAATGTAAATATTTGTGTAAAATTAGTCCACTTCTGTTGGTTTTTTGGTTTTTTAGATTATTTATTTTTGTGTCTTATCATAATTTTTGAATTATTTATTTTCAGAGCTTATAATATATGCATAAGGAGGCGTAAACTATGCGCGACCAAATAAAAACGATCGGAAATCTGATCGACAAACAAAGCACTGCTTTCCTGAGTTCAGTCGATGCGGACGGCTTCCCCAATACCAAAGCTATGCTGGCGCCCCGTCTGCGCGAGGGGCTCAGGGTCTTTTATCTTACCAGTAACACTTCTTCCATGCGGGCTGCACAATATCGGCAAAATCCCAAAGCTTGTCTGTATTTCTGCGACAGGCGTTTTTTCCGCGGCGTGATGCTGCTGGGCACAGTAAAAGTTTTGACTGACGCCGCTGCCAAAGAACTGATCTGGCGCGAAGGCGACACTATGTATTACCCGCAGGGCGTTACTGATCCCGATTACTGCGTTTTACGGTTCACTGCCCACCAGGGCCGCTATTACAGCAATTTCAAATCCGAAGATTTTAGCATTTAAACGACAAAACACCGTACAGGTCAGACCTGTACGGTGTTTTTCAGCTTGTGCCGGACTTTGGCTATCCGGACAACTGCTTCTGGCTATTTAATTGATTTTTGCTTTCAGGGCTTCTATTTCCCGGCTTTGTTCTTCCACCTTGGCCAGCAGCATTTGGATCTTCTGATCCTGCTCTGCCAGAGAACTATCTACTTCCTTACGGGTATAGACGATATCGCGGGGTGCTTTTTTGCGGTCCGGCGAACGGTCCAGCGCAAAATTGACGCCGAAGTTGCCCATTTTACTGCCGCCTTCGCTGATGCCCATGCCCAGCGAGAACATGATCTTTTCATTGGGGGCATAGAAGCCGCCCACTGCTAAAGCGCTTTTGCCGCCATAGCCGCCGTAGGCCATCGCCAGTTCGCTTTTATTCCCGTCCTGGAAACGGGGATGCAGACCGGCCATTGCTGCCGAAAGCGCGCCGACGCTGTCGATCTCATCGCCCAGCCTGGTAATGTCGTTGCTGATGCTGCCGATCTCTTGCTGCACCTGATAAAGCTGACTGCCGTTGACGGCGTCCATAGAAGTAGCGCTCACTTCGCCGGCGGCGACGTTACCGATCTTGGTACCGCCAGTACCTTCCAGCGTGATCTTGTTTTTATTGATGTTACCGTTGCTGTCCACATCGTATTTGGCGGCGCTGTCATGCACAGCTTTCAGCTGATCCTCGGTAGCCGCCTGCCCGGTCGCATAATTATCAGCATCCCAGGTGGTGTTGGTCAGCCCGCCCACTTTGCCGTTATTGCCGTCGACAGTGACTTTGTTGGCGCCGGAGCCGATCTCGATCACATCGTTCAGCCTGACCTGATGATCGATGCCGCCGGTACCATTCGTGCCGCTGTTATCAATGACCAGGTTATTATCCCCGGCCGAAACGGTACTGTGTTTGCCTGCCTCGGCTGCGGCGCCCGCCGCTGTGTCGTGGATAGCTTTCAGCTGGTCTTCCGTAGCCGCCTGGCCGCTGGTGATGTTGTCCGGGTCCCAGGTCGTATTGGTCAAACCGTTGACTGTGCCTTCATCGTTTTTATTGATAGTGACGCCGCCGGCTTTGACCGAGCCGTCACTGCCATCGATAACGACATTGCCGTTACCGACGCTGATCTTACCGTCGCCCGTGCCGTCGATGACGGCAGTGCCATTACCACCGACATCCAGCTTATCACCCAGTTTTACTTCGTAGTCGGTGCCGCCGTTGCCGTTTGTCGTCGAAGAAACAACGACATTGCTGTCGCCGGCAGCAACAGTAGTCTGCTGTCCTGCGATCTGCTGCTGCACCTGATAGAGCTGACTGCCATTGACAGCGTCAGTCGAATCAGCGCTGACCCGTCCGGCCGCTACGTTCTGGATCTGGCGGGTCGCGCCGCCGCTGCCCACGCTGACTGCGCCGACAACGTCATTGACGCCGGCCCACTGCGTATAGGAACTGTTGCCAGTGACGTCGTGGATCTCAAAAACGACCGAGCCGCTGCCCAAAGCTACGCTGTTAGCCAGCGAAACGCTGGTATTATTGCCCAAAGCAAAGGCTTCTTCAGCGGTGATATTATTGCTGTTGCCCACGGCAGTGCTGTCTTTGACAGTTACCGTATTGCTGCTGCCGAAAGCGTTGCTTGACTGACCGCCGACAGTATTATTATAGCCAAAGGCATTGGCATTCTGGCCGCTGGCCGTGTTTCTGAAACCAAAAGCACTTGAGGCTACGCCATTGGCGTTATTACTATAACCTATAGCGCTGGCATTTTCACTGTCGGCTGTATTATTATAACCGATTGTGCTGGAACCGACGCCGCTGGCCATATTACCGAAACCAATCGCGCTGGCATTATCTTTAGACGACGTATTCTTATGGCCGATAGCACTGGAGCCTGCGCCGCTGGCCGTATTTTCAAAACCAATAGCACTGGCTGTCGTGGCACTGGCGTTATTGCCATAACCAAAAGCACTGGCATTTTCGCTGTCGGCTATATTTTTATAACCGATCGCACTGGAACCGACGCCGCTGGCCGTGTTTTCAAAACCGATAGCACTGGAGGACAGGCCAGTAGCGTTATTCTCATGACCAAAAGCGCTGGCATTCTCACCGTCAGCTTTATTATTGAAGCCAAAAGCGCTGGCTGCCTTGGCATTGGCGTTATTGCCGTAACCAAAGGCGCTGGCATTCTCACTGTCAGAGTTATTATTATAACCGATGGTACTGGAGCCGACGCCGCTGGCCGTGTTGCCGTAACCGATAGCGCTGGAGGACAGGCCGGTGGCATTATTACCATAACCAAAAGCGCTGGCATTTTCATTGTCGGCTTTATTTCTGAAGCCAACTGCGGTAGAAGCCAGTCCATTGGCCTCGTTGCTGTAGCCAAACGCACTGGCAAAATTCACTTTGGCAGTATTGCTGAAACCAAAAGCGCTGGCAGCTACGCCATTGGCGTTATTACTATAACCGACGGCGCTGGCATTTTCGTTGTCGGCTTTATTTTTGAACCCAAGCGCGCTGGCTGCCACGCCACTGGCCTCGTTACTGTAACCAAACGCACTGGCATTCTCGCCGCTGACCATATTGCTCCAGCCAAAAGCACTGGCAGCTACGCCGCTGGCCGTATTGAAATAACCAAAAGCACTGCTGGAATTAGCAGACGCTGTATTATTGACACCGGCAACAGTGGAATCAGAAGCACTGCCACTCGAAAAAACTGGTGCCGCCTGTACATTATTGGCATACAAGCCTGAAAAAACAAAAACACCACTGCTTAAAAAAACCATAATTTTTTTCTCTAACTGAATTTTCCGGGATCTGGACAATTCCCCACCTCATTTCCTTAACTTTATATAGAATGCTGCAGCAATGAAGCTGTCATGCACCTATTGTTTTTTTAACGGTACTTCTTTTTTGGGGCCACACTGGTTTTCCCCAACGTCCTTACATTCCTAATACTTAAAATAATTTTATTTTTAATAATTTATAAACCCTAATATTTAATATTATGCTTATAGATTATTTTTGACATATTAACATATTTTCTTTGCACACCGCAAGGCATTTTTCTTAAAAATAATTACTTTTATATAATTTTTATAACTTTTATATTTAAAAATTAAAAAATACTCCTTGTTTTCTGCTCCCTGCTCCTCTGTTCATAAAGTTTGCCCCAGCCTTACAGACCGGGGCAAATGCATTCTTTTCTATATTTACTTTTCTATTTGTGCTCTCAGCGCTTCGATCTCACGGCTTTGTTTTTCCATTGCCCGGCTTTGTTCTTCCACCTTGGCCAGCAGCATTTGGATCTTTTGATCCTGCGCTTCCAAAGAGGTATCTACTTCTTTGCGGGTATAGATGATGTCGCGGGGATCTTTCTTGCGGTCTTTCGAGCGGTCCAGCGCAAAATTGATGCCGAAATTGCCCATTTTGCTGCCGCCTTCGCTGATGCCCATGCCCAGCGAGAACATCACTTTTTCGTTAGGAGCATAGAAACCGCCCACTGCTAAAGCGCTTTTGCCGCCATAGCCACCGTAGGCCATCGCCAGTTCACCCTTATTGCCATCCTGGAAGCGTGGGTGCAGACCTGCCATTGCTGCCGACAGCGCGCCGACAGTATCGATCTCATCGCCCAGCTTGGTGATATCCTGGTTGATGTTATTGATATCCTGCTTCACCTGATAGAGCTGGCTGCCGTTGACGGCGTCCATCGAGGTTGCGCTCACTTCGCCTGCGGCAACGTTACCGATCTTGGTGCCGCCATTGCCTTCCAGCGTGACCTTGTTTTTATTGAGGTTACCGTTGCTGTCGACGTCATATTTGACGGCGCTGTCATGTACGGCTTTCAGCTGATCTTCAGTAGCTGCCTGCCCGGTCGCATAATTATCAGCATCCCAGGTAGTATTGGTCAGGCCGCCCACTTTGCCGTTATTGCCGTCGACAGTGACTTTGTTGGCGCCGGAGCCGATCTCTATCACATCATTCAGCCTGACCTGATGCTCGATACCGCCGCTGCTGTTCGTGCCGCTGTTATCGACGATCAGGTTATTATCCCCGGCCGATACGGTGCTGTGTTTGGCAGCTTCGGTTGCAGCGCCTGCCGCTGTGTCGTGGATAGCTTTCAGCTGGTCTTCGGTAGCCGCCTGGCCGCTGGTATAATTATCAGGGTCCCAGGTGGTGTTGGTCAGTCCGTTGACCGTGCCTTCATCATTTTTATTGATAGTGACGCCGCCGGCTTTGATCGAGCCGTCGCTGCCGTCAAGAACTACTTTACCGCCGGTGCCGACAGAAATCTTACCGTCGCCTGTGCCGTCGATGACGGCAGTGCCATTACCGCCTACATCCAGCTTATCACCCAGTTTTACTTCATAATCAGTGCCGCCGCTGCCGTTCGTTGTCGGCGTTACAACCACATTGCTGTCGCCGGTGGAAACACTGGCCTGCTGGGCAGCCTTCTGCGCTACTTCATACAGCTGGCTGCCATTGACGGCGTCAGTCGAGCTGGCGCTGACCTGTCCGGCCGCTACGTTTTGGATCTGGCGGGTAGCGCCGCCGCTGCCTACACTGACCACACCTACAACGTCATCGACGCCGGCCCACTTAGTATAGCTGCTGTTGCCCTTAACATTATTGATCGCCGCCGCTACAGAACCGCTGCCTAACGCGACGCTGTTAGCCAGTGAAACGCTGGTATTATTGCCCAAAGCAAAGGCGTCTTCAGCGGTGATAGTATTGTCATTGCCCACCGCCGTGCTGCCTTTAGCAGATACGGTATTGCCGATACCGAAAGCGTTGCTTTCCTCTCCGCTGGCCGTATTGCCATAACCAAAGGCATTAGCATACCTGCCGCTGACATTATTTCCGAAGCCAAAGGCATTAGCAACATAACCAGAGGTCACGTTACTGTGACCAAAAGCACTGCTGTAATCGCCCGTAGCCTGATTATTGTTACCGACAGCGCTGGCTGCGTAACCATACGCTTTGTTGCCCGCGCCAAAAGCATTGGCAAATTCTTCAGTAGCTTCGCTTTGGGCACCTAAAGCCGTAGCCTGATTACCAGAAGCGGTATTGCTATAACCAACGGCAGTAGCGAAACTGCCGGAGGCTGTATTCATCGCGCCTACAGCGCTGGCTACATAACCGGCTGTATTGTAGTAGCCAAGAGCGCTTGCATAATCAGCCGAAGCAGTATTATAACTGCCTACCGCACTGGCATAATTGCCTGACGCCGCATTATAAACCCCTACAGCGCTGGCATAATAGCCAGAAGCATTATTAAATGCGCCGAAAGCATTGGCATTTTCACCGCTGACCTCATTTTTGCGGCCAACCGCCGTTCCATACTCGCCGCTGGCTGTTACAGTGTTCTGCCAGCCTATAGCCGTTGCGCCATCAGCCTGGCTCAGGTTGTTATACCCAAAGGCATTAGTATAATCAGCCGAAGCGGTATTATTATAGCCAATGATATTGGCATATTCACCGCTGGCCGTATTATGGGAACCGACAGCGTTGCTGCGGAAAGCTACCGTATTCTCATCGCCCAAAGCATTGGCATAATCACCTGTCAGCCTGTTTTCGTAGCCAAGACCTGTAGCAAATTCACCATCAACGATATTTTCATAACCAAAAGCATTGGCATAATGGGCGTTGGCCTGATTATAAACGCCGTAAGCATTAGAGTAAGCGCCTGCCGCCACATTAGAGGTACCAATAGCGTTTGCCAGATAATGGGACGCAGTATTGTCATAACCGATAGCGTTAGCGAAATCACCGTCCACGATGTTTTTGACACCTAACGCGCTGGCTGCATAGCCGTCAGCCACATTCTCATAACCGATAGCGCTGGCGTAACGCTGCGAAGCTTTATTCAGCGCGCCGAAAGCCAGCGAATCTTCTTCGACCGCTTCATTCTTATAGCCGAAAGCCAGAGCGTTAGTATCGCTGGCCGTGTTGCCGCTGCCGACAGCGACTGCCGCTGCAGCTGAAGCCGTATTGCCATTGCCCAAAGCCACGGTATCGTCTTTCGTAGCCTTATTGCCGATACCGATAGCAGCAGCGTGCTCGCCGATAGTATAGTTATCGTTGCCGACTGCTGTAGAATACATGGCCAGAGCCTGATTATTATTGCCCACAGCGCTGGCACCCGTAGCGTTGATCTCATTATTGCGGCCCAGAGCCGTGGCTTCGGCCGCAGTGATAGTATTGGTATAACCAAAAGCTACCGACTGGTTGCCTTCCACAGTATTAAAGGAACCAAAAGCGCTGGCGCCGATCCCATCGACGATATTTTTAGTGCCGAAAGCATTGGCAGTTTCACCTGTGGTGCTGTTATAAATACCAAAAGCATTACTGTTCAGCCCGTTAGCCGTATTTTCCCTGCCAATAGCGTTAGAGCCAATACCATTGGTGACATTGGCGATACCGATAGCGCTGGAATTACCGGCGTTGGTATTGTTCCTGTTACCGACTGCGTTGGAGTCCTCGCCCAGCGCCTGATTTTCAGCACCGAGTGCGTTACTGTTATCAGAAACGGCATGATTGTCATAGCCCACCGCATTCGCATTCTCGCCGGCGGCGTTATTATTCACGCCGGCCACAGTCGCATTAGTGCCTGTCCCGTCTGTAAAAACTGCCGCAGCCAGCGCATCACTGCTGCCCAAGCCTGCAATAGCAAATAAGCCGCTGCTTAAAAAGATCATGATTTTTTTCTCTAATTGGTGTTTTTGTTTTTTAGACAACTTTTTCACTCCCTCTGCCTCAAATTTTGATAGTTTTTTCTCAGCGCAGAGCTGTCAGCATCTCTGTCGTTTGGTGCTGCCGGCAATATGCTGGCCTTATGTTTTGCTTTTGTCACCTCTTTTCATAATTTTGCGCCGATTTTTAAAGCCCGTTCCTGACGACCGGGTTATTTGGAAACAATATTTCAAACAAGTAAGCTCTGGGCTTCTTGCTTAAAAGCAATAGTTACAGACCTCAGCAGCAAGTATCCCACTGCGTTCTTACAGCCACTTAGTGCAAAGCTGTGATGCTTTTTTAGTGCTGCCGCTTTGCTCTAGAAACAAAGCGGCAATTTGGGGAATAATTTCAAACAAGGCGAAGGGTTGTAGCGCCTTGGTGAAAACAACAACAACTCAATAATATTTGTGATACTTAAACCACTTCTCGATTTATTAATTTTTTAATCTTAATATTTAATACTATCTATATAGATTATTTTTGATATAATATCATATTTGTCCCCCCCCGCAAGACATTTTTGTTTTAAATAAATTTGTTTGTCTGAAAGTCTTGCAACCGGTACCGCTCTAATAAAAAAACCGCCTGCTGACGCAGACGGTTTTTCTTGATAACCTATTTACTTTTACAGAAGCCGCTAGACACTCTAGCTAAGTATTGCCCCTTCAGCCGGGCCAGCATTTTGATACCTAAAAAAATAAAAACTCAGGCTCTGCCACTAACGCAAAGCCTGAGTTTAAAAACAAATTTATTTTCTTTTACCTCTTCAAATCACAAATACTTTTCAGCCATGGCCATTACCGCGATGACCACTGAAACACAAATAACTATTGGCAGCCATACTCTTATGGCCAGCAGCAATAAAACTATATCCTTATACTTTGTCAGTCCCCTGTCATTCTGCTCATAAATGTTACCGTCGGAGCTTGATGCCCAAATAACATCGCCATAAAGTATTTTTTTACCCGCAAAATTGCTGTTATTTATGGAAGTGCCTCCGCTTAGACCTTGTTCCTGCCCATCATAATAAAGATCTTTATTTATTTCCACGCACAAATCGATATCGACCGAAAGAACACTGACTATTGCCATTATGCTTAAAGCTAAAACCAAAGCAATTTTCTTTTTACCCATAAAATGCATACTCCTGCTCCCCTGCTTTTTCTTTCACCGTTAGCCTGTCATCTTTTATCTGTTCTTTTCTACGTTTGGGCCTCTGACAGCATTTCACAGCAAGCCAGGCTGCAGCAATAATAATCTTGTCCCGCTTTCTGCACATGGTAAATCCTTTCAGCACTAACTTTATGTCCGCAAATCGGGCAAATCAGAGACATAGCATTTTTTGTACAGACACTTTTTCGGCTTATCCTTTCTTCCCATGTTTCTATATACATAAAATCCGCCTCTTTTCCTGACACTGGTTTCCCAATATATTTGCGATTATCATAATATAAACAGCTTAATCATCATATTATAATCGCTTTAGTTTTATTTTTTTAACGATTAGTTCCCGCTATTATGATACCACAGTTGTACCCCCCCGCAAGACATTTGCTGCTTATGTGAACCAAACTATAGCAGGTCTTGCTCAGCCCTCAGACCGCAATAACCTGCTGCTGAAAATCCCCTAAACTGCTGCCATCACGCTGCTTTCTGCTGTACCTGGCTTATGGACAATAAAAAAACACCGTACGCAATTACTCGTACGGTGTCCTTTACTAATTCTTTTAATGTTCCTACAGCTGCTTGCCCAGCTCGCGCACTAAGGTCGCCAGATTCAAAGGCTTCGCTAAATGGCTGTTCATACCGGCCTTTTTCGCTTCGATGATATCTTCGGCAAAAGCGTCCGCCGTCATGGCCACGATAGGTACTGTAAGGGCGTCTTTCTTAGCAGCAGCGCGGATTTTCCTGGTTGCTTCATAACCGTTCATGATTGGCATCTGCACATCCATCAGGATCAGATCATAATATCCTGACGGCGACGCAATGAATTTATCTGCTCCCGCAGCGCCGTCACAGGCCATGTCCACTGCCGCTCCGGTAGATTCAAGCATCTCCACAGCGATTTCCCTGTTCAGCTCATTATCCTCGACCAGCAGAAAACGTTTCCCGCTGAAATCCGCAGCACCTTTCTGCTCGCCTGTTACCTCTTCTCCCAAAACATATTTCTGCAAAGCCCGGCACAGAGTCGAGAGAAAAACAGGCTTGGTCATGAAGCCGTTGACACCTGCCTGACGCGCCTTTTCTTCGATCTCGGCCGAGTCATAAGCCGAGATCAAAATAATAGGCAGCGGCGCACTGATATTGCTGCGGATGATCGCGGCCGTTTCCACGCCGTCCTGATCCGGCATCCTGCAGTCCAGGATCACGGCATCATACGGGCGGCCCTCACGGTAAGCAGTCAGCACCTTCTGCACGGCCCGCTGCCCGTCGGTTTCCCAATCAGCACGAATACCGATCTGCCGTAAAATCTCTGTAGTATATTCGCAGACGATCACATCGTCATCAACAACAATGATTTTCAAATCCGGGAATTTAAAAGCATGCAGATCCAGCGTACTGATCTGCAACGGCAGCCTGATCGTAAAGCTGGTACCTGCACCAACGCCGCTGCTGACCTCGATCGTGCCGCCCATCAGATCAACGATTTTTTTCGAGATCGCCATGCCCAGGCCACTGCCTTCTGTCTTATCTATCCTGCTGTCCTTTTCACGCGTGAAGGGTTTAAAAATATCCCTTAGAAATTCCGGTTTGATACCGATCCCCGTATCCGTTACCGTAAACTGGAACCAGGCCTGACCGGCGCTGGCTGACGGTAATTCTTCAATATCGAAACTGATCGTCCCGCCGGGCGGCGTAAATTTAGAAGCGTTGGAAAGTACATTGATCAGCACCTGCCGCAGGCGCAGCGAATCACAGTACAGCTGCTCGTGCCGGAGATGCTGCAAACGCACGTCAAAGTTCTGCTGTTTAGCCTTGACGCTGCTCTGCATGATCGAAACGATCGTATCCATGACCTCCGGCAGCTCGATCAATTCTTCCGCCAGAGTCATTTTCCCGCTTTCGATCTTCGACATATCCAGCACATCGTTGATCAGTCCCAAAAGATGCTGACTTGAAAGCGAGATCTTCCGCAGACAATCCCTGATCTTATCCGGGTTATCCATATGGGCAGCGGCAATATCCGTCATCCCCATGATCGCGTTCATCGGCGTGCGGATATCGTGCGACATGCGGGAAAGGAAATCCGATTTTTCACGATTGGCTATTTCGGCCTCCTGCAGCGCTGCCTGCAGTTCCTGCGAACGTTTTTCCAGCTGCTTTTGCAATTCTTTCTGTTCTACGGCTTCAGTCACATCGACAAAAGTCGAATAGAGCACCGGGATACCATTGACCTTCTGGTCGGTCACCACGCCGCTGATCTTGATCCAGATATAGCTGCCGCCCTTCTGCGGCATTTTGCAGATGCTTTCATAACTTCTCTTGCCTTCTGACAGAGCTTTACTGACCGCGCTGGCAAATTTTGCGTACTCTTCAGGGTCCTGCTGAAAATATTTACTGCAATTGTTCTGATAGATAGCTTCGTATTCGGCCTTGGTATACAGGGTCTGCGCATAAAAATAGTCGTTGGCCCAGATAACGGTAAAATTTTCATCCAGCAAATGTTTGCTGACGCTGACATTCATCGCACTCATCAGCATATTGTAATCATAAACAGTCTGCTCATGGCTTTGCTCATTCAGCTTAAGACCTTGTTTATCAGAATCCATTTCTTCACTTCCTTATGTATTACGCAATTACGAAAAAACACCGGAAAATATTTTTCATTTATTTTTATTAATATTCTTTAGTTATTGTTTATAATACTATTCTAGTTAATTCATAAAGAAAAAGCAACATTCATGCAATATTATTTTCAAATATTGTATAGTTTTCTTTTTCTACAGGACAGGCATACTTTTTCCGTTGCTTCTGATTTTTTCTGTACTCATTTCAGTGAATATCTGTAACTGCTGTAAAAATACTATTTATCAAAGCTCCAAACGCAGTATTTTACCACAGCCACAGCCGCATTCCACGTGAACTTTAAAATAAAAACACCGTACGCGATGTGAAGTGGTATAAAGATGGTAGACACAAAAGTGTCTACCATCTTTTTGTGTTA
>NZ_CATWDQ010000026.1:0-21099 GCF_958349595.1 uncultured Phascolarctobacterium sp.
ATTCTACGATTGGAGGCTTTTTTATTCAATGTCCATTTTCTTTGGTTCTAAGCATTTTCGGGAGCTTTTTGTATTTTGGTTTAAACCTTTTGTACCATGCAGTCTTTGACGAAATCAGAAACTGTTTTGTTGAATTTGTCGGCTTCTTCGTAAAAGAGCATATGGCCGCTTTCAGTGAAAGGAACAAATTTGCCGTTGGGGATCAGTGTGGTCAGGTAAGTACCCTGCTTGATGCCCCAGGCAAAAACAGGACCATCAGCGTTAACGACCAGCGTTGGAACAGTGATCGTTGGCAGAACGTCAGTAAAGTCCGTTGCAATGTAGTCACTATAGATTGCTGCTGATAACCAGGGCGGCAGTTTGCGGAATTCTTCGATGACCCAGTCTGTTCCTGCCGGGCGTTTTCCGTCTTTAAAGATAGCGTTGGCGAAGAATTCAAAATATTCTTCACGTTCGTTGATCAGGCGGTTGACCTGAGCGTTGAAGCCCTCCATGTTGTAGTGATGCAGTCCCTGACTGTTCCATTCTTCAGGGCTGAAGGGGAAGGGCGTCATATCGACAAGCCCGAGGCCGATCAGGTTACTGTCATTTTTATACTGCTGCCAATAGGAAAGCACTATCGGCCCACCTAAAGACCAGCCCATGAGTACAAAGTTTTTGAGACCGAGAAATTCCGATAATTCCCGTACGTCTTGCGCGTAACGGGCGACGATCTGGCCCTGCAAGCCTTTAGATGATTTACCGTGACCGCGGTTATCCATAACGATTACCTGAAAATGTTTAGCTAGTTCGGGCACATTACGCTGCCAGAATTTGGAGGAACACTGCCAGCCGTGTACAAGAAAAAGTGGTTGTCCGCTGCCGTGTACTTCATAGTAAAGATGCGCCTGGTCGGAAGTAGTAAAAAAGCCGTTCGTCTGTGTCATAATATCACACTCCTTTTCTTTTATTATAACTCTTTTACAAGCAACCGGTTACGGTTTTTATTTGTGAAATAAAAATGCGCAGTAAAAAACTGCGCATAAATTTAAAAATCAATTATTTAGTTTGTACTGGCAGCATAATTTTCCAAAGCAGACCTAATAAAGCGCCGCAGAGAGAGGGCACGATCCAGCCGAACCCGTCAGCGTAAAGAGGTATCGTGTTACTCAGGATGTTTTCCAGAGCAGTCAGTTTGATTCCGGCAGCTTTCAGACCATCCAGCAGAGCGAAAATAGTTGTGAAAAACAGGCAGCAGCGGTAAACGCGCCTGTCACCGTGGAAAAGTTTGGAAGTTACTCCAAGCAGTACCAGTGCAATGATGATAGGATAAAGCGCACAGAGAATAGGTATTGAAAAAGAGATGATATTCGTCAGGCCGACGTTGGAAACAGCAAAGCTGAAAACACAGATCGCAACGACAAAACGCTGATATTGTACCTGCTCGTGCGTAACCTTGGTAAAGTATGAAGCCGCCGAAGCAGTCAGGCCGATACTTGTTGTCAGGCAGGCGAAAAAGATCATCAGACATAAAACAACATTGCCTGCTGCGCCCAGATAATAGTTGGCGATATCTGCTAAAGCCACACCGCCGTTGGCAGAAATGCCCAGGATACTGACGCTGGTAGCGCCGGTATAAGCCAGGGCCACATAAATAAGTGCGAGAAAAAAGGCGGCGATCAAACCGGAGTAGACACAGATTTTAGTCAGCAGTCGGTCATCTGTAATTCCTTTAAGCTTAATAGCGTTGATGACGGTTGCACCAAAAAGCAGCGTTGCCAAAAGGTCCATTGTGTTATAACCGTCCTGAAAGCCGCTGAGAAATGGTATATTGATGTAATTACCGGTTGCAGGCTGCATGGGACCCATAGGAGCGAGCAGAACATTGATGATCAGGACAGCAAGGCTTAAAAGCAGCATTGGTGTTAAAACTTTGCCCAACCAGTCAACAAGCTTTGACGGGTTGATGGATAAAACATAGGTAATAATAAAAAAGAAGAGCGAATAAATAGCAAGGCCCAAGGTGTAGTAATCTTCAGGGACAAAAGGTCTGATACCAACGTCGTAAGAAACGGCTCCGGTACGTGGGATCGCAAAAAAGGGGCCAATAGTCAATACACCCAGCATAACTATCACTTTAGCAAAGTTTGGATGGACCGGATCAGCCAGGGCATTGGGGTTATCGCTTTTAGTGAGTGCCATGGCAATGATGCCTAGAAGCGGCATGCCTACGCCGGTAACGCAGAAGCCGATCGCGGCTGACCAGAAGTGATCGCCGGCGGCCTGACCTAAGGCCGGTGGGAAAATCAGGTTGCCAGCGCCGAAGAAGGACGAAAAGAGCATCAAACCTACGGGTAAGATTTCCCAAAACGTCAGAGTCTGTTTCATAAAAAGTCTCCTATCATGAATAGATATAAAATTCTGAAAACTTAAGCGTTAAGTAAAGGCTGCCCTCAGGCAGCCTTTAAATTAATGGATGATGAGGCGGAAATATTTCTTTTTGCCTTTGCGGATCAGCAAACTTCTTTCTGCATCAAACATAGTCGAGACAAAGCTCGCTTCCGGGTCAGTGACTGTCTCTTCACCAATATACAGACCGCCCTGCTGGATCATTTGCCGTGCTTCGCGTTTACTGCTGAATATTTTTCCTGCAGTGAGAACATCAATGATCTTACCTTCGGCATCAGCAGCAGTGATTTCGATCGTTGGTACGTCTGTCAAGGCTCCGCCGCCGCCAAAGAGGGCTTCGGCTGCCTGTTTGGCTTTTTCTGCTTCTGCTTCGCCGTGGACCAGTTTGGTAACTTCATAAGCAAGGACTTTTTTTGCTTCGTTGATCTCGGCATCCTGCAGAGAACTCAAACGGCGTACTTCATCCATCGGGAGGAAAGTCAGCAGCGACAGACAGTTTTCAACATCACTGTCGTCAATATTGCGCCAATATTGATAGAAATCATATGGCGAAGTTTTTTCAGGATCAAGCCACAGAGCACCTTTTTCCGTTTTGCCCATCTTACGGCCATCACTGGTAGTAAGCAGCTTGCAGGTCATGCAATAGGCAGGCTTCTGCTCTTTACGGCGGATCAGCTCGACACCGGCCAGCATATTGGACCATTGATCATCGCCGCCGAGCTGCATGATGCAGCCATGCTTTTTAAACAGTTGCAGGAAGTCATAAGACTGCATGATCATATAGTTGAATTCGAAAAAAGACAGGCCTTTTTCCAAACGTTTTTTAAAGCACTCGGCTGTCAGCATACGGTTGACGGAGAAATGCACGCCAACATCGCGCAGCAGTTCAATATAATTCAGGTCCAGCAGCCAGTCGGCATTGTTGACCATAATGGCCTGACCTTCGGAAAAATCAATGAACCGCGCCATTTGCTTTTTAAAGCAGGATATATTATGGGCGATAAATTCAGGAGTTAGCATTTTACGCATATCGTCTTTGCCGCTGGGATCACCGACCATACCGGTACCGCCGCCAAGAAGGCAAATTGGACGATGGCCGGCACGCTGCATATGGCTCATTACCATCAATGCGATAAAATGGCCTACATGCAGACTGTCAGCTGTAGGATCAAAGCCAATATAAAAAGTGATTTTTTCCTTTTCCAGCAGCTCTTTGATCTCATCTTCGTGGGAGAGTTGTTTTAAAAAACCACGTTCTTTTAATACGTCATAAACGGACATGAAATAACCTCCTAATATTACTGCAAACTTCCTCATGATAAAGTGAAGAAGCAAATCTTCTAAACATTATACAACGAATGAACAGGTTTCGCAAATAAGAAAAGGCACTTCCGGGAAGAAGTACCTTTGATAAATAAAAATAAATTGTTTTTATAATTGCGAAGTGCAATGCGGACAGCGGGTTGCGTCGTCAGCAATAGCTGTTTTGCAGAAAGGGCATAAACGTGGGTCAGGTGCCGGTGCCGGCGGAGGGGTAAGCTTGTTGATTTGTCTGATTAGTACGAAAATAGCAAAAGCAATAATCAGGAAATTGATGATAGTATTTAGAAAAAGACCGTAGGCTAAGACAGGAGCATGAGCTTCCTGCGCGGCTTTTAAAGTGTCATAATGCTGTCCGTTAAGGCTGATAAATAGTCCTGAAAAATCGACTTTGCCGAATAAGAGGCTTAAAGGGGGCATAATAATGTTATCTACCAAGGACGATGTTATTTTGCCAAAGGCGCCGCCGACAACGACGCCGACTGCCAGGTCGATGACATTACCACGCATTGCAAATTTTTTAAACTCTTCAAAAAAAGACATGTTAACAACTCCCAACATAAATTGAAATTATTTATATATATTCGCTTTAGGTTATAATAATCCTGCCGGCTTGACTGTAAAACGTCAATAATTTATAATAACTTTGTAAGAATCAGGCAGTGAAGGAGGGAAACCATGAGAGATGACTTAGTAGTACCGGGCGAGCATGAGGAAAATTTTGTTCTTGCTAAAGATGCGCGTGTAGTTACAGTGCCGTTTACTCCGCTGGAGCAGCGTATGGCTAAAGAAAAGCCATATCTGATGGAAGGCCTCGCCAAATTGAGAGAGATCTTGGGAGAAGACAGCTTTAAACGTTTGATCAGTAATGTACATAACATCAATTTGAGCGGACCAAGAATCATGCTGGTCGCTGATAATGAACTGCACCGTACCAATATCGAACGTGAATGTCTGCCGGCTATCGCTGAAGCATTTAATGTTACTAATATTCGTGTAGTTACACAGGGCTGATATCCAAAAAGCTTTCCTGACAGCAGGAAAGCTTTTTATTTCAAAAATATTAAAAATACCATTGACAAACTATTTGTTATTTTATATAATATTCACGTTGCAGTAAGTACTGTAACTTAAGTCGGGGCGTGGCGCAGTTTGGTAGCGCGCTTGTTTCGGGTACAAGAGGCCGTGAGTTCGAATCTCGCCGCCCCGACCACTTAAAAAGTTAGCCGCAGAGCCATTCTGCGGCTTTTTTATTTTGCGTGAAACGGTCTGTTTACGAAAGTGCAACGCAGCTCTAAAGGATTGGTTTCTTGACTTTAAGTTGAAAAAATAACTATTTGAATTTTAACAGATAGGCCATATAGCAAAACCATAAGATAAAAATATAAATTAGTATTCTGGAAATAGAAATCATAAAATATAACCTTCTTCGTTTTAAAAGTTGAACTATCTTGTGTCTAAGCTGAATGATAATTTACTGATATTATAGCGTATATAAAGAAACGGTAGGAAGCGTTTTATTATTTTAAAGGTTTTCAGTGATGTTTTTGCTGCTGTGGACTTTCGCCGAAGCGGCACTTCGTATCGAGGCTGATTTCAAAAATACGGGTCCAGGGCAAACTTACATCAATGTCGATACCTGTCAGGTAGTAGTTTTTCTTATCACTGCTGTAAAAAGACGTCCGTCCAAGATCTCCGTACAGCAACTGAAATTTTTGCCGCTGCAGAAAACCTCGGATAAACGTTTCGGCATAAAATTTATTTGCTCCCAGGTCAGTTGGTGTATAGCCTTTTAATTTCAGCAAGGTAGTCAACTGTGCATGCATTAATTTCTGATAAGCATAATCATCAAGTAAACGTTCAACGGTAAAGCTCAGATTTTGGGCATAGAGTGCCGGATATTCTGACTGCGGCAGTCTGTGCAGCTGCCCGACAAACAGTGTAGCCTGACTGAGGGCTGTTCCCAGGGAATTACTAAGTGTATTCCAGCCGGAAAAAGCTGCAAGTCGGTTAAGCGGGACCTTCGCGTCTAAAAGCTGCGGTACTAAAAGTTCATTTGCTGTATAATTGGCTGTCAGATCGACCAGAGCGACATGGCGGCCGGAAGCCAGCAGAGTACTGAGTTTTTTCAGCATGGCTTTAGTAGGAGGATTATCATCGTCACCGCAGTGTACGAATAAAATAAAGTCCGCTTCAGCGGCGTCATCTGTAAGCCGGTCATTGATAAAACTTACTTTGTCCCTGATACTGGCGTCAACAGAACAGGGCATATAGGGCATGATTTTGGCTGCCACTTTAGGTGAAGAATATTCGACAAAGATCCGCGGCTGAAAATTATGCAGTTTATTATAATATCTGGTCAGCAGCAATGAAGCAATCTCATCGGCACCGCTGGTAATAAGGCCTCTGGAACCTAAGCCGGCATGCTCCATGTAAGCGCGGACATGGTTGGCGTTACGGTTGGGCAGGCCGAAGGGCTGAGCATCGTCCTGGCCGATAACCAATGTCAGTTCATCATCTGCCGCCAACTGGACCAGTTTTTTGTTAAAACTGTCGTTGTCAGTATACAGGTTACTGTATTTGGTTTTAATGTCATCCGGTATGCGGGCGTCGATTTCCAGCAGCTGTTCGGTAAAGTAAGGATCACTAAAGGTTTCTGCCATATCCTTTAAAGTTGCATAACGCATCAGATGCCATTGATACCAGCTGTCGGGAATCAGCTGATCGCTGACTAGCAGTCGGGGAATAACGGAAAAAACGGCCATATCGATTTGGGGATTATGCTTGCGCTGCTTGTTAACAAAAGCCAGAAAGTTTGCTTCATCGTCAGGTGTGCCAAGTGGCACACGTGAGACCAGCAGGCTGCCGTGCACTAAAAGATCAGCCGACAGAATTGCCGCCTGCTGCTGCGGCAGTTCCTCTTGCAGCCACTGAAAGAGTTTTTCTTTATCAGCAGGTGTGTTATAATTGTCAAGAAGTTTCTGCGGTGGTGTTATCACATTTATGGAAGCCAGTGCTCCCAGTTTGCGAACCATAGCGGTACATGGGGGTCGGCTGTCTAACGGTACAAGCAATAGTGAAGTATCTGTTTTGACGGCCTGTGGCGTAAATGGGACAGTTGTAGGCATACCGCCAAATAATTTATAAAAATAGGCGCAGAGCAGCAGTAATACAAGCAAAATAAATTTTTTCCTGTTCATAGGCTGTCTCCTTTGCCGTTCTTATTATACTTATTATATTACAGATGCGGAGTTTTTTGAATGCGGATAATTACGGGAAAGGCACGAGGATTAAAATTGACCGTGCCCAAAAATATGGACGTGCGCCCTACTGCTGACAGGGTCAAAGAATCCCTGTTCAATATTATTGGCACTAAGATTATCGGAGCGCGTGTGCTGGATCTGTTTGCGGGTACGGGTAATCTGGGCTTGGAGGCCTGGAGCCGCGGCGCTGCAGCTGTTACCTTTATTGACGAAAGCAGGGAGTCGCTGCGCCTGGTACAAAGTAATATCTCAAAATGCCATGCCGAGGACGATGTGCAGGTGATAAAAGGCAGTGCGGTGAAGGTTATCGAAAGTATGCATCGTCAGGACGCAGGTTTTGATTTTGCCTTCTGTGACCCTCCTTATAATAAAGGCTGGGTTCAGAAAGTTCTGTTGAAGCTGGAGCTGTTCCCTATTCTTGATGACGGCGGCTATTTGATCGTCGAGCATGCCAAACATGACGAAATCGGAAGTTTGGCAGCGTGTTTTGAGCTTGTGCGCCAGGAAACCTATGGTGAAACTTTACTTTCGTTTATAAGATTTGCCAAGGTATAACAAAATGTTGTAAAATAATAAAGTAAATTTGTAAGAAACTAGCAGGAATACAGAAAAGTACGTCGAATAAGGAACAAGATAATTGAATTTATGACCAGACTGCGTTGCAGCTTCTAGGAGGTTAAACAGTGCGTAGAGCGATCTGTCCGGGCAGTTTTGACCCGGTTACTAATGGCCACCTCGATATTTTTGAACGGGCGAGCCAAATGTTTGACGAGATCATTATCAGCGTTTTTCATAACCCGGGTAAAGATAAAGCGATGTTCACCATGGAAGAAAGGGTAGAAATGCTCCGGGATGCTACCAAACATATCCCTAATGCAAAAGTAACCTGTTTTTCCGGTCTTTTAAACGAATTCTGCAAGCAGGAAAAAGCTCCTTTTATCGTGAGGGGCTTACGTGCGTTTTCTGATTTTGAATATGAATTTCAGCGTGCGCTGCTCATAAAGAAAATAGACAATAACTTAGAAACAGTCTTTATTATGACTAATGCTAATTACTCTTTTTTAAGTTCATCTGGAATAAGAGAGTTGGCAACTTTTGGCGGCTGTATCCACGGTCTTGTGCCCGAATGTGTGGAAGACCGGATCAAGAGCCTTGTTATAAGCAAAGAATAATAGTAGAAAGAGGTTGAGTTTGATGATGATTGATAGAAGTACCAGTGCGACTTTAGACAGGATTTTTGATGAAATGTATAACCTTATTTCCGAGGCCAACCGTATCCCTCTCACTGATAAGATCATTATCGAGGAAAGCGATCTGGCCGGTATTCTGGATGATTTAAAAGAAGCGATTCCCAAAGAAGTCAAAAGCGCTACCAGACTGCTTGAAGAACAAAAAGCAATCGTCACCAAGGCTCATGAAGAAGCCGATAATATTGTTTTGCAGGCTAAAACCGAAGCTGACCGCATTTTAGAATTGGCAAAATCTGAATCTGAACGTCTGATGCGTCAGGAAGAAATTTCCAAACAGGCAGAAGCCTTTGCTGAAGACGTGAAGAGTACTGCTCTGCGTAATCAGCAGGAAATGAAGGATGAGGCCGACGCTTATGTTGAACGTGTCAAACACGACGTACTGCAATATGCAGATGATATGCTGGGTTATTTAAGCGGCAGTCTGCAATCCGCATTGCAGGCCGTAAATGATAACCGTGCTTCCGTCAATGCCGAACGTGAAAGCGTTCTGTCCGCACGTCCGCAGCGTGATATGGAAATGCTGGCAATGGAAGAAGAAGAGGACGAAGAATAAATTAAAAAATCAAGCCTTCCGCTTATGCGGAAGGCTTTTTGCTTTATTGAGTTTTATTATTTTTGAATGTAGATCGGTGAAACGATATAGTCGTTGTTGTACTGCGGCTGATGGTTCTTTTGCAGCAGCGTCAGCAGATTAGTTGCCGCAATATCGACGGATAACTGCTGTTCGACTTTTTCGCCATATTTTTCCAGCACATTGCGGCCCAGCTTGATAATTACAGGCAGCTGTGCTGAATCCTGCATTTCTTTCAGTAGCTCGCGCCCACGGTCATTAAATGCTAAAACACGAATGTAAGCAGGTTCCTGGGCATTATCAAACATCGCCCTGTATTGCTGCAGTAAAAGCTGCATCAGCAGCCTTCTGACACGGGAAGTAGGGTAACGCTTGGTAACTGTAGCGCTGACAACGTCCTGGAACGTATTACAGGATGCCGCTTCGGCCAGGCGATTCTCGAGCCCTTCGCTGCACTGGCAGGCGGCTGCTATCTGTGCCGGCGTCAAAGAACGCAGTTTGTATAAAAGCAGATGGTTCAGGATTTTATCACTGATATCCATACGGTGCTGCAAATCAGCTTCGCGCAGCAGTTGCGCCGTAGTTGCAGGAACAGTGCTGAGCAGCGCTTCGTCGATGCCATAACCGCGGTAATGCTCGCGAATTGCCGTCGCCCCGGCGATCGGGCCGTTGATGGTCTTATCTTTGTAACCGCTGCCGCGGCGTTTGACGACAACTGGTTCTATTTCATAACCGCCGTGTAAAAGCTGGCGGCAGTATTCCAAAGCCAGAATATTGTTGGGATGCCCGGCGATCGTAAGCATTGAAGGATCTTCAGCCAGAGTAAGCTCTAACGCTTTGGCATAACTGTGCCCTTCGTCCAGATAGTGATGCAGAGCGTCCTGAAAAACAGGCTCGTTTAAAAATTCTGCAGTCAGCATCAATTGTTTGGAATTAGCGGCTTCAGCGCCGAAAGCAAGGTGTGATACCATACCTGTGGCGGCCAGTAATTTTACAGCGCCGGCAGCAAAAAATTCTGCGCTGCGGCAGGTGAAAACTGTCGGCAGTTCTAAAATCAGATCGACGCCGCCTAAAACAGCCATTCTGGCACGGGTCCATTTGTCAGTTAGGGCAGGTAAGCCGCGCTGTACAAGGCTGCCGCTCATAGCGGCAATGATAGGACGGTTGCCTGCTATACGCTTTGCTTCACGCAGATGATGGGCATGGCCATTGTGGAAAGGATTATATTCTGCTACGATTCCTATTGCTTTGCTCATTCATGTTCTCCCTCATTTGTAATGTTTATACTAGCGATTATCATCTAAATAGTGTATACTATATGATATAATAAAATGTGCTGGAAGCGCAAGCTAAATTTTGCACAAATGGAGGAAAACTGTGATTATTTTTGTTGTCAACTGCGGTAGCTCCTCAATTAAATATCAGCTTCTTAATATGGACGGCGAACAGGTGCTGGCCAAAGGTTTGATCGAGCGGATAGGAATGGAAGGTTCTGTACTTAAACATACGCCTACTGGTAAATATACTGTAGATATCAGCGCCGATATACCTGATCATTCCGTCGGCATCCAGATGGCGCTGGACGCCCTGACCAATGAAGAATATGGCGTCATTGACAGTATGGATGAAATTGATGCCGTTGGACATCGTGTAGTCCACGGCGGTGAACGGTTTACCGACTCGGTACTGATTACGGACGACGTTTTGAATGGTATCGAAGCCTGCGCCGAGATCGCACCGCTGCACAACCCGCCGAATTTATACGGTATTAAAGCCTGTATGCGTCTGATGTATAATACGCCTCAGGTAGCCGTTTTTGATACTGCTTTCCATCAGACTATGCCGAAAATTGCCTATTTATATGGCCTGCCTTATGAAATGTATGTCAAATACGGACTGCGCCGTTATGGCTTTCACGGCACTTCCCATAAATATGTGGCCCAGCAGGCTGCTGAAATGATGGGCGAGCATATGAGCGACCTGCGCTTTATTACCTGTCATCTGGGTAATGGCGCCAGTATTGCCGCGATCAAATATGGCAAATCCATTGATACTAGTATGGGTTATACGCCGCTGGAAGGTCTTGTAATGGGTACCCGCTCCGGCGAGATCGATCCTGCGATCATTCCTTTTTTGATGGAAAAAGAAAATATGAACGCTCAGCAGATCGACGATTATCTGAATCGCCGCAGCGGTATTTTAGGTATCTCCGGTTTGTCCAGCGATTTCCGTGATCTGGAAAGCGCCGCTAACCGTGGTGACGAACGCAGTCAGCTGGCTATCGACATCTTCGCCTACAAGGTCAAAAAATATATTGGCGGTTATGTTGCCGCAATGGGCGGCGTTGATGCCATTATTTTTACAGCTGGATTGGGAGAAAATTCTCCGTTTATGCGTGATAAGATCTGTAATGGCCTGGAATATCTCGGCACCCGGATCGACCCTGAACTGAACAAGCTGCGCGGCAAGCAAATGGAAATCAGCATTAAAAGGGCACGTGTCAAGATCTTTGTGATTCCCACAAATGAAGAGCTTGTCATTGCCCGTGATACTTTGAATATCTGCCGCCGCATCATTAAATTATAATAAAAGTTACGCTTTTTTCTTGACAAAGATTTAGAGCATCGCTATAATTGATACGATTGGTGAAATATGATAAAGATAAATGTCGCAGAAATCAAGAAAAGACTGGTCGGTAAAAAAGACTTTTCCTATGAGCTGAAACCAGCTGAACTGAACATTACTGAAGCAGATCTGCCGATAGCAGGAACGGTGACCGTAAAAGGCACGATATCCAATGCCGGCGATGTTTTGCTTTTGGAAGCTACGGTTGAAGCCAGGGTCAACAGGACCTGCGGACGCTGCCTTAAAGCCTTTACAGGTAAGAGTACGGCTGAAGTATTGGAAAAATTCTATCCGGCAAGTGCTGAGAATATCGAAAATGATTCTTTTATTTATGAATCCGATATCGTCGATCTGACGGAACCGATTCGTGAAAGTCTCCTGCTGGCAGAGCCTCTCCAAGCTTTGTGCAGGATCGATTGTCAGGGCTTGTGTCCGGTCTGCGGCGCCGATAGAAACGAAGGCGACTGCGGCTGTGATACTACCACAGTCGATCCCAGGTTGGCGGCATTAAAGCAATTCATCAAAAATTAAATTTACATTCATTAGCTTGAGGAGGTGTATCAAAGATGGCAGTACCAAAGAGAAAAATGTCCAAAGCTCGCCGCGATTCCCGTCGTGCGAACTGGAAACTTACAGTTCCTGGCTTAGTCGAATGTCCGCAATGTCATGAGATGAAAATGCCGCATCGCGTTTGTCCCGAATGTGGTTATTACAACGGCAAACAAGTTATCGTTAAAGAACAATAATTTTGCAGCTTTAAATCCCCGTACTTATAAGTACGGGGATTTTTGCTTTTTATAGTCTGGTACTAACTTTTTGAAACTGTTGAGAAAAGCTATGTAAAAATATGGTATAAGTGAATGTGACTAAGTTGTGAATTATTTAAGAATTTAAGTATTTGATTAAAATTTTTACTTGCTTTTTTTGTTGTTAGCTTTTATAATACCTCTAGATATTAATAGTTGGTACTAAAGTCGGGTGATAAAATGAATTCTTCCAAAAAAATAATACGGCAGGAGCGTCTGTCTAAGCTGTTGGAACGCAATCCATTTTTGACAGATGAGCAGCTTGCCAAAGCGCTTGAAGTCAGCATCCAGACTATCCGTTTGGACCGGCTGCGGATGAACATTCCGGAAGTTCGGGAACGTACCCGTCAGATGGCTGAAAATGCGCAGACAAAGCTGAAAGCCATTGACAAAAAGGATATCGTCGGCGATCTTATCGATCTGGAATTAAACAAGATTGGTATTTCAATGCTGAAAATAACGCCGGAAATGGTGCTGGAAAAGACTGGCGTCGCACGTGGCTATTACATGTTCGCGATGGCCAATACTCTGGCCTTGGCCGTAGTAGATGCCGATGCGGCATTGACAGGCGTTGGTAATGTCAAATATAAGGTTCCTGTCTATGCAGGGGCAACCTTAGTCGCTAAGGCGGAAGTGATCCGCCGTGAGCATGATAAATATGTTATCTGGGTCAAAGTTCGCAACAATAACGAAGAAGTGTTCCGCGCTAAATTCATTATTGTATCACTTCCCAACGAAAGGATCGAAAAATAGTGAAAATTGCAGTTGATGTGATGGGGACTGACTATGGACCTCAAGAACTGGTTTTGGGAGCTGTCCAGGCTGTCAGAGCGTATAACTGCGAAGTCGTTCTCGTAGGCGACTCCGAAATTATCAAAAAACTGCTGGCTGAATATAATGCGGCTGATGAACGAAAGATCACTGTACATCATTCCAGCGAAGTTATCCATATGGATGAACATCCAGGTATTGCCGTTAAGACTAAAAAAGATGCGTCCATCGTCGTTGCGACAAAGCTGCTGCGCGATAAAGAATGTGACGCACTGGTATCATCAGGCAGCACAGGAGCGGCAGTTGCCGCAGCTTTGTTCGGACTGGGTCGTATCCGCGGTATCGAACGTCCTGCTATTGCAACGCCGATACCAAGCCTTACAGGAACGACTGTGGTTTTAGACAGCGGCGCTAAAGTAGATGCCAAGCCTGAGCATATGGTGCAGAGCGCTATCATGGGCAGCGTTTATGCCGAACTGATGCTGAAAATCAAAAATCCGCGCGTTGGACTGCTGAACATCGGCGAAGAAGAAACAAAAGGCAATGAGCAGGCGCTGGCAACTTATCCGCTGCTCAAGGCTGAAGAACATATCAATTTTGTTGGTAACGTAGAAGGCCGCGACATCAATAAAGGTACTGTTGATGTAGTCGTCTGTGACGGGTTTGTCGGCAATGTAGTCCTTAAGTTTGCAGAAGGACTTGCAAGTGCTATAATGAAGTTGATGAAAGATGCCATTTTAAATGGGGGCATCCTGGCCAAGCTGGGCGGACTTTTGATCAAACCGGCAATGAAAGGCCTGGCCAAGCGTCTTGACCCGGCTGAATATGGCGGCGCGTTGCTTTTGGGAGTTAAAGCCCCTTTTATTATATGCCATGGCAGCAGCAAAGCGAAAGCGATCAAAAATGCGATCGGCGTGGCTATAGATTTTGCTGAACGTGATGTAGTTGAACATATCGCCGGCAATATCGTGAAATCAAGAAAAGGAAACGAGGAAATATAAATGGAAAAAGCAGTTGGTATTTTAGGTCTGGGCTGCTATGTGCCTGAAAAGGTGCTGACCAACCATGATCTGGAAAAAATAGTGGAAACCAGTGATGAATGGATCGTTGAACGCACAGGTATTAAAAACAGGCATATTGCCGCTGAAGGTGAAGCTACTTCTGATATGTCCGTAATTGCTGCAGAACGTGCTTTGGCTGATGCCGGCGTAAGCCCGGAAGAGATCGAACTGGTCATCGTGGCAACCGCTTCCGCTGATCATGCATTCCCCTCTACCGCCTGCCTGGTGCAAGACCGCATCGGTGCTAAAAATGCGGCTGCTTTCGATTTGTCTGCGGGCTGCTCCGGCTTTGTTTACAGTCTGGGCGTAGCCAGCCAAATGGTAAAATCCGGTTTATATAAAAAAGCGCTCATTGTCGGTGCTGAAACCTTAAGCCGTATCATGAACTGGGAAGACCGTAATACCTGCGTTCTTTTTGGTGATGGCGCAGGTGCGGCTGTCATTGGCGAAGTCGAAGAAGGTCTGGGCGTTTTAGGCATTGACCTCGGCAGCGACGGCAGCGGCGGCAAATATCTGTTCCAGCCTGCTGGCGGCAGCCGTAAACCTGCTTCTCATGAAACTGTAGATGCCAAAGAGCATTTTATCCATATGAATGGTAATGAAGTATTTAAATTTGCCATCCAGATTATGGGCAAGACAGCTAAACGTGCTTTAGCGAATGCAGGCCTTGAACCGGCTGATGTTGACCTTCTGGTTCCACATCAGGCGAATATACGCATTATCAACAGTGCGGCCAAACGTTTGAAAATGCCGATGGAAAAAGTCTGGGTCAACGTCGATAAATATGGCAATACTTCTGCCGCTTCCATTCCCATCGCTTTGTGCGAGGCACAGGAGCAGGGAATGATGAAAAAAGGCGATACAGTATTGCTGGTTGGTTTTGGTGCCGGCCTTACCTGGTCTTCCATCGTGCTTAAATGGAGTAAATAAACCTGCAAGAACAGTTGAGTAAAAGACGAAAGAGAGGTTTTCCCGATGAGCAAAATTGCATTCGTATTTCCGGGACAAGGTTCCCAAACTGTAGGTATGTGCAAAGATCTTTATGATAACTATACTTGCGCACGCAAGGTTTTTGAAGCTGCTGATGAAGCTTTGGGCTTTTCTATCAGCGATATGTGTTTTAACGGTCCTGAAGACCAGCTGCGTCTGACCTTCAATACTCAGCCTGCTATCCTGACTGCCAGCGTAGCTTGTGCTGAAGTACTGAAAGAAAACGGTCTGAGCTGTGAGGTCGCAGCAGGTCACAGCCTGGGCGAATATTCCGCTTTAGTTCTGGCAGGTGCCTTGGATTTTGCCGACGCCGTCCGTATTGTCCGCAAACGTGGTCAGTTCATGCAGGAGGCAGTTCCTGTCGGAGAAGGCAGCATGGCTGCTGTTTTAGGTCTGGAAAGCGATAAGATCGTCGACATCTGCCGTACTGTTGAAGCTGAATGCGGCGAAGCTGTACAGGCAGTAAACTTCAACTGCCCCGGACAGGTAGTTATTGCAGGCGCTGTAGGCGCAGTAGATAAAGCGTTGGCTGCCTTAAAAGAAGCTGGCGCCAAACGTGCTGTTCTGCTTCCCGTAAGCGCACCTTTCCACAGCACTCTTATGCAGCCGGCCTCTAAACGTCTGGCTGAAGTTTTTGAAACTGTCGCTTTTCACGACGCCAAAATTCCTGTTGTCGCCAACGTAACTGCAACGGAAGTTATCAAAGGTGAAGAAATCAAAGAATCTCTGATCCGTCAGGCTGCGATGCCTGTGCTTTGGGAAACTTCTGTTAACCATATGATCGCAGGCGGAGTTGATACTTTTGTCGAAGTTGGTCCCGGTAAAGTTTTGACCGGTTTTACCAAAAAAATTGCCAAAGGCATGACTGCCCTGAACGTCGAAGATGAAGCAAGCCTTGAAAAAACACTTGCTTATTTTAAGGAGGTTCGTTAAAATGCAATTAGAAGGTAAAATCGCACTGGTAACAGGTGCTTCCCGTGGGATAGGCAAGGCTATCGCAGTAGCTCTGGCTGCTGCGGGCGCTGATGTCGCTGTGAACTATGCCGGCAACAAAGCAGCTGCTGAAGCCGTTGCAGCCGAGATCGAAGGAATGGGACGCAAAGCGCTGCTGCTGCAGGGCGATGTTGCTCAAACCGCAGTCTGTGCTGAAATGATCGAAGCTGTCGTTAAAGAATTCGGCCGCATCGATATTTTAGTCAATAATGCGGGCATTACCCGCGATACCCTGCTGATGCGTATGAAAGAAGAAGATTGGGACGCAGTTCTCAATACTAATCTCAAAGGCGTTTTCAACTGCACTAAAGCAGCTGTTAAATACATGATGAAACAAAGAGCCGGCCGCATTATCAATATCAGCTCCGTTGTAGGTGTAATGGGCAATGCCGGTCAGGCTAACTATGCCGCTGCCAAGGCAGGCTGCATTGGCTTCACCAAATCTGTTGCCAAAGAAGTTGCTGCCCGCGGCATCACTGTTAACGCAGTTGCACCTGGTTTTATCAAAACCGATATGACCAGCGTTTTACCTGAAAAAGTAGTAGCCGAGATGGAAGCCGGTATCCCGCTGGCCCGCCTGGGTGAACCTGAAGATATTGCCAAGGCGGTATTGTTCCTTGCAAGTGACGATGCTGCTTATATAACCGGTCAGACTTTACATGTTGACGGTGGTATGGTAATGTAATTATGCAATTCTTAAAAAACACCTTTGGAAGGAGGTGAATCGTAAATGAGCACTTTCGAAAAAGTAAGAGACATTACTGTTGAGCAATTGAGCGTTGACGCTGATGAAGTAAAGATGGAATCCTCCTTCATCGACGATCTGGGCGCTGACTCCCTCGACATCGTTGAATTGATCATGGCTTTCGAAGAGGAATTTGAAGTTGAGATTCCTGACGAAAAAGCTGAAAAAATCCGCACTGTGGCTGACGCAGTTAAAATGTTGGATGAAGAAAAATAATCTTTTAGCAGCTTAAGGGAAAGCTCTTTGGAGCTTTCCCTGATAGTTGCAGTAGTCCTGAAATGGGGGATATTTGTTGAAACTACCAGTACTCAAAATAGGTGATTTGACAGCCGAAGTACCGATCATACAAGGCGGAATGGCTATCAGACTGTCTACCGCGCGTTTGGCGGCAGCCGTTGCGCAGGAAGGTGGAATCGGACTCATTGCAGCGTCCGGTATGGAGTTTGACGAACTGCGCAAAGAGATCCAGCTGGCCAGAAAGCTTACTGGAGGGAAAGGCATCATCGGTATCAATGCCATGGTGGCAGCCCGCGAATTTCTTGGGCTCATTACCACTGCTGCCGAAGAAAAAATTGACCTGATCGTCGCCGGTGCCGGTTTTTCAAGAGATATTTTCGCCGTAGGGCGTGAACATAACGTAGCCGTAGTGCCCATCGTTTCCTCGGTCAAACTAGCTAAAATATCTGAAAAGCTTGGTGCTGCCGCTATTGTAGTGGAAGGCACTGAAGCTGGCGGGCATCTTGGGACGCAGCAGTCTATCAAAGAGATCCTGCCTGATATTGTTAATGCGGTCAGCATTCCCGTTATTGCGGCCGGCGGTGCTACTGACGGCGCTGCTGTAGCCGAGCTGATCAAGTTAGGCGCCAGCGGCGTTCAAATGGGCAGCCGGTTTGCAGCCAGCGAAGAATCTAACGGTGCTCCGGCGCTGAAAGAATTATATCTCAAAATGACCCAGGAAGACGTTGTACAGATCGACAGTCCCGTTGGCTACAAAGGCAGGGCGATCCTTAATCCTTTTGCCAAACAGGTTTTGGAAGGAACGCAGCCGCGTCCCCGTACCTGTGACAGCTGCCTGAAACACTGTTCGCGCAGCTTCTGCATCATCCGTGCGCTCACCAGGGCTCAGCAGGGCGATGTTGAAACCGGCCTTGTTTTTACAGGCGCCAATATGTGGAAGATCAAAGAAATTTTGCCCGTGAAAGAAATTTTCAGAAGACTGAAAGAAGAAATAGCAAAAATTTAATTTGAGGTGATTTATTTTGAAAAGACGAGTCGTTATTACCGGTGTTGGCCCGATTACTCCAATCGGTATCGGCAAAGATGAATTTTGGAGCAATCTGATCGCTGGTAAATCCGGTGTCGGTCTCATTACTCAGTTCGATGCTTCTGATCCTGGCTTCACCACTAAAATTGCCGGTGAAGTCAAAGATTTTGATTTCGCCAACTATGGCGATAAAAAAGAAGGCAAACGTATGGACCGTGTGACCCAGTTCGCCGTAGCGGCTGCCAAACTGGCAGTAGAAGACGCTAAGCTCGATCTGGAAAAAATCGATCCCGTTCGTGCCGGCGTTTGTGTTGGCAGTGGTATCGGTGGTATCCACACTTTCCTTGAGCAGTCTTTGAAATATGGTGAAAAAGGCCCTGGCAAAATTAGTCCGTTCTTCATTCCTATGGAAATCCCGAACATGCCAGCAGGGCAGATCTCCATCGCTTTAGGCTTCAAAGGCCCTAATACAGCTATTATTACAGCCTGTGCTACCGGTACTAACTGTATTGGCGACGCTCTGCGCACTATTCAATATGGCGATGCCGACATTATGATCGCAGGCGGTACAGAAGCTGCTGTTTCCCCTGTAGCTATTGCTGGCTTCGGTAATATGAAAGCTCTTTCCACCAATAACGAACATCCTGAAAAGGCTTCCTGCCCGTTTGACAAAAAACGTGACGGTTTCGTTATGGGCGAAGGCGCCGGCGTAGTAGTTATGGAAGAGCTTGAGCATGCTCTGGCCCGCGGCGCGCATATCTATGCCGAAGTAGCAGGTTTTGGTATGAATGCCGATGCTTATCACATCACTGCTCCTGATCCGAGCGGCGAAATGCCGGCCCTGTGCATGCAGCAGGCTATCGACGATGCCGGTATGAAACCTGGAGACGTTGATTATATCAACGCTCACGGCACCTCTACCCATCGTAACGATTTGAATGAGACTCTGGCTGCTAAAAAAGTTTTTGGCGACCATGCTTATAAAATGACGATCAGCTCCAACAAATCCATGACAGGACATCTGCTGGGAGCTGCAGGCGGCGTGGAAGCCATTGCTACTGTCATGACCATCGAGAATGGTATTGTTCCGCCAACTATCAACTATGAAGACCCTGACTTAGAAGAAGGTCTGGATCTCGACTATGTTCCTAACGTAGCCCGTAAAGCAGAAGTAAGAGCGGCATTGTCCAACAACTTCGGCTTTGGCGGCCATAATGCCACCATTCTCTTCAAAAAATATCAAGCTTAATTGAGAATAGAGTGATTTAGATGCAAGATACTCGCAAAGAGCAGCTTTTAGAATTCTGTAAAAGTCTGGGCATCAAAATGCACAGACTGGAACTTTTAGATACTGCTCTGACGCATACATCATATGCGCACGAGGCGAAAAAAAATCCACGTCCTGAACATAATGAACGTGTAGAATTTTTAGGTGACTCGGTACTAAGCATTGTCGTCAGTACCTATATGTACTGCAATTTTCCCAACCTTAACGAAGGAGAACTTACCAAACTCAGAGCGCATATCGTCTGTGAAGTATCACTGGCCGAATATGCCCGCAAAATCAACCTTGGCAAGTATCTGCTTTTGGGTAAGGGTGAAGATCTGACCGGAGGCCGCGAACGCGCTTCGATTTTGGCAGATGCGTTCGAATCTGTACTTGGCGCTTATTATATCGACCAGGGGATGGACGCAGCCCGTGTATTTTTACTGGGGCTGATGAAGACTGAGCTGGACTTTATTTGTACGCACGGTATTTGCAGTGATTTTAAAACAAGATTACAGGAAGTTGCGCAGCAGAAGGGCGATGTCGATATCGTCTATGAGCTGACTGGCTCCAAAGGTCCTGAACACAATAAGCATTTTGCCACTATTGTTTCCATTAATGGAAAACAAAAAGGTGCAGGCGAAGGTAAGACAAAGAAGGAAGCAGAACAGCAGGCAGCCAAAAACGCTCTTGAAAAAATGGGCGCGCCTTTAACTGGTTTCCCTAAATAAAATAATCCCCTGTCAGTAAAATTGGAGTGTATCCAATCAACTGACAGGGGATTTTTCTTTTTGCGTGTTCATATCAATGCGACGGACCATACAGATTGAGCAGCACTACGCCGCTGACGACTAAAGCCATGCCGAACGCTCCGACAGCGTTGATACTTTCATGGAAGACCAGCATCGAAATAACGGCTGCCGCAACAACGCCGATGCCCGCCCAGGTCGCATAAGCAATATTCAAATCAATAAACTGCAGCGAACGGGAAAGAAAATAAAAAGCGCCTGTATATGCGGCCACAACTACCAGCGAAGGCGTCAGCCTGGTAAAGCCCAGCGTGTATTTTAAAAATGTCGTTCCCAGTAATTCCAAAGCAATAGCTAAACCTAAATATATAAATCCCATAATATCCTCCTAATCATCTATAGCGGCCCGCAAAGCCTTCATCCAGGCGAAGCCGCCTTCCAACAGTGCGTTACGCTGGGCGTCGGTCATATTGCGCAATGCCCGTTCTTCAAAATCATCCATTTTTTGTAAAAGCTCATCGGCATAAGTTGCCCCCTGCTCAGTAAAAGTCAGCAGCTTGACACGTTTGTCTTTGGGACTGACCTTTTTTTCTACAAAGCCCCTGGCTTCCAGTCCTGCCAGAATACTGTTGACTGTCTGTTTAGGCAGCATCAGCTTTTCGCAGATCAGATGCTGAGTGCAGTCGTCTGGAAATTCCTTCAGCAGATACAGGGTCAGCAGCAGATTATTGTTGAGCCCGTGTTTCTTGGCCCAGCGTTCATAGACAGCGTTGGTGCCGAACCAAAGGTCATAATAGCCTTGACGTATCCGTTGCAGTTCTTGATGCATAAACGCCCTCCTTTTTACTAAAGTCCGAAATCGGACTAATTGCATTATAACAGTTTTAAAAAATTTTGGCAAGCAAAATTTGCCGGACTGCCGTCATAACAGAGGCAGGCATTGACCGGGACAGAGGATACGTTTATAATCGGTATAGTGGATATAGTGGATATAGTGGATATAGTGGATATAGTGGATATAGTGGATATAGTGGAT
>NZ_CATWDQ010000027.1:0-20425 GCF_958349595.1 uncultured Phascolarctobacterium sp.
TTTTTCCCGGATATGAGGAATACTGGAACAGCGCTGAAAAAAAGGGGTATTCCGGGACGGCTGTGTTTTCAAAGGTCAAGCCGCTTAACGTGACATATGGTTTGGGTATAGAGGAACACGATAAAGAAGGGCGGGTTATTACAGCCGAATATCAGGATTTTTATCTGGTCAATGTGTATACCCCCAATTCGCAGCGTGGTTTAGAACGGCTGGACTATAGACAGGTCTGGGAAGATGCGTTCCGCGCGTATCTATTGGAGCTCGATCAGCTGAAACCTGTTCTTGTTTGCGGCGATCTTAATGTCGCACATCGGGAGATTGACCTGAAAAACTGGAAAACTAATCGCAATAATGCCGGTTTTACAGATGAAGAAAGGGCAAAAATGACGGAACTGCTGACGGCTGGTTTTACAGATTCTTTCCGTTATCTGTATCCTGATAAAGAGGGTGCTTATACCTGGTGGTCATATATGTTCAAGGCACGTGAAAAGAATGCCGGGTGGCGTATCGACTACTGGCTGGTTTCCGACAGATGGGCTGACAGAATAGAAGACAGTCTGATCTATGCGGATATTACAGGCAGTGATCATTGCCCGGTAGGCTTGGTTTTAAAATAAATTTTCTGTAATGACACGAGGTCACAATATGGATTTTAAAATAACAGCACCTTTTGAACCGGCCGGCGATCAGCCTCAGGCTATCGAGAAACTGGCGGAAGGTATAGAAAAAGGCCTGCGGACACAGGTTTTGCTTGGCGCTACAGGCACGGGCAAAACCTATACTATTGCCCAGGTCATCAACAAGGTACGCAAACCGACATTAGTTATAGCGCACAACAAAACACTGGCGGCACAGTTAGCCAGCGAGCTCAAAGCTTTTTTTCCGGAAAATGCAGTGGAATATTTTGTCAGCTATTATGATTATTATCAGCCTGAGGCTTATATTCCGCAATCGGATACTTATATCGAAAAAGATGCATCGATCAATGATGAGATCGATAAACTGCGGCATTCAGCTACCAGCGCTTTATTTGAACGGCGTGACGTAATTATTGTGGCCAGTGTTTCGTGTATTTACGGCTTAGGCGCGCCGCAGGAATATTATGATATGGTGCTTTCGCTGCGTGTAGGGCAAACGATCGACCGACAGGCTATTTTGCGGAAACTGGTCGAGATCCAATATGATCGTAATGACGTTGCTTTTCAACGCGGTACTTTTCGTGTCCGCGGCGACGTTATTGAAGTCATTCCTGCCGGGTATAACGAAAAAGCAGTTCGGATCGAGATGTTCGACGATGAGGTGGAACGGATACTGGAAGTCGATGTGCTGACCGGAGAAATTCTGGCTAAGCGCAGTCATGTTGCTATTTTTCCGGCTTCGCACTATGTAACCTCCCGTGAAAATCTTGACCGGGCAATGGAAGATATTAAGGTGGAACTGGCTGAGCGTCTGGAATATCTTAATGCACATAATAAATTACTGGAAGCACAGCGGCTGGAACAGCGTACAAATTATGATCTGGAAATGATGAATGAAATGGGTTACTGTTCCGGTATCGAGAATTATTCGCGCCACTTAGCTAACCGTAAGGCCGGGGAACCGCCCTTTACTTTAGTCAATTATTTCCCCAAGGATTTTCTTTTAGTGATAGATGAATCTCATGTTACCTTACCCCAGATCAGGGCGATGTATGCCGGTGACCGTTCGCGTAAGGAAATGCTGGTAGAACATGGTTTCCGGCTGCCTTCTGCTTTTGATAACAGACCTTTTACCTTTGACGAGTTTCAGCAGCAGGTCAATCAGGTGATTTATGTTTCAGCGACACCGGCCAAATATGAAATGGAACAGACCCAGCAGGTTGTCGAGCAGATCATCAGGCCTACGGGCTTATTAGATCCGCAGGTAGAGATCAGACCGATCAAAGGACAGATCGATGATCTGTTGACTGAAATACATAAAGTCACTGAGGCTGGCGAACGTATTTTGGTGACGACGCTGACTAAACGCATGTCAGAAGATCTGACTGAATATCTAAAGCAGGCCGGTGTAAAAGTGCGTTATCTGCATTCAGAGATTGCAACGATCGAACGTGCTGAAATCATTGACGATTTGCGCAATGGTAAATTTGACGTTTTGGTAGGCATCAATTTGCTGCGGGAAGGCTTGGACCTGCCGGAGGTTTCGCTGATCGCTATTTTAGATGCTGATAAAGAAGGCTTTCTGCGCAGTGATACGGCCATGATCCAGACTATCGGCCGTGCCGCCCGGAATGAGCATGGCCGGGTCATAATGTATGCTGATCGCATTACAGATTCGATGCGGCGGGCTATTGATGAAACGAATCGCCGGCGGGAGCTGCAGGAGGACTATAACAAAGAGCATCATATCACGCCTAAAACTATCTATAAAGAACAACGTCAGCTGATAAAACTGACGAAGATCGCCGAAGATGATGCTATAGAGGATTATAGCGATAATGCGATCAAAAAACGGTCAGAAAAGGAACTGCAGAAAATGGCCAAAGAACTTGAGAAACGAATGGCTGCTGCGGCCAAAGAGCTTAACTTTGAACTGGCGGCAGAACTGCGGGATCGTTTGATCGTAATTAAAGGACAGTTAGGCCAGAAATTGACGCCTAAGCCCAAAAACAGGAGTAAGCAATGAAAGAACAATTGATTGTAAAAGGTGCCAGGCAGCATAACCTGAAAAATATCACTGTCGAGATACCGCGTGACGAGCTGGTCGTCGTTACCGGATTATCAGGCAGTGGTAAATCTTCTCTGGCGTTCGATACCATTTATGCAGAGGGACAGCGCCGTTATGTCGAGTCGCTTTCGGCTTATGCGCGGCAATTTTTAGGCCAGATGGATAAGCCGGATGTAGATTATATTGAAGGGCTCAGCCCGGCGATTTCTATTGATCAGAAGACTACCAGCCGTAATCCGCGTTCAACAGTGGGTACGGTAACTGAAATATACGATTACCTGCGCTTGTTGTTTGCCCGTATCGGAGAACCGCATTGTCCTAACTGCGGTAAAATCATCGAACGGCAGACAGTAGAGCAGATCGTCGATCATGTGCTGGAGTTGGCCGAAGGCACTAAGTTCATGGTAATGGCGCCGTTAGTGCGCGGTCGTAAGGGTGAACATCAGAAAATTTTGTATGCTATGCGCAAAGCCGGTTATGCCAGGATGTATATCGATGGCGAGGTACGCACTTTAGACGAAGAAATAACCCTGGATAAGAAACGCAAGCATAGCTTGTCTGTAGTAGTAGATCGTTTGGCGGTACGCGAGGGTATCGCCCAGCGTCTGTCAGATTCGGTAGAAACTGCGTTAAAGCTGGCAGAGGGTTTGGTTGAGATAAGTATTATTGGCGGTGAAGCGCAGCTGTACAGCGAGCATTTTGCCTGCAGCGACTGTGGTATCAGTTTGCCTGAAATCGAACCGCGTCTTTTTTCTTTCAATAATCCTTATGGCGCCTGCCCGGAATGTACCGGCTTGGGAATGAATATGGAGCTGGATAAGGAGCTGATCGTTCCAGACGGCAATAAAACTTTTGCAGAAGGGGTTATTGCTGCTCTCAGTACTAATATGGAAGCTTATCATATGAAACAGCTGGGAGCCGTGCTGAAAGCTTATGGGTATGGCTTCGAGACAGTTTGGAATGATTTGCCGGAAAAAATAAAGGACTTGCTCTGGTATGGCAGCGGTGAAGAAAAATTTTCGTTTGTTTATGAAAACATGCAGGGCGAGGTAAAAAAACATACTACTGCTTTTGAAGGTATCATTCCCATGCTGCGCCGTCGCCATCGCGAGGCCTTTTCCGAGCGGATGCGTCTGGATATAGAAGGGTTTATGACAAGCAATCCCTGTCCTGTATGCCATGGCGCCAGATTGAAAAAAGAGGTCCTGGCGATTCTTGTCGGCGGCAAAAATATTTGTCAGGTCACGGCTTTGACAGTGCGTGATGCAATAGAATTTTTCAATACGCTGGAACTTACTGAACGACAACAGATCATTGCCAAACAGGTTCTAAAAGAAATTCTGGCCCGGTTAAAATTTTTGAATGATGTGGGGCTGGACTATCTGACTCTGGACCGTGCGGCCGGAACACTTTCAGGCGGCGAGGCTCAGCGTATCCGGCTGGCTACGCAGATCGGTTCCGGTCTGGTCGGCGTATTATATATTTTAGATGAACCCAGTATCGGCCTGCATCAGCGCGATAACAGTAAATTGCTGGAGACACTGAAACATCTGCGGGATCTGGGCAATACGCTGCTGGTAGTCGAGCATGATGAAGAAACGATGTATGCTGCCGACCAGATCATCGATATTGGCCCTGGTGCAGGTGAGCATGGCGGTAATGTAGTGGCTCAGGGACCGGCTGAGGTCATCAAGCAGTCCGAAAATTCAGTAACGGGCCAATACCTGAGCGGACGCAGGTTTATTCCCGTACCCAAAAAACGTCGCAGCAATGATGGCCGTTTTATTGAAATCAAGGGCGCGCAGGCAAACAACCTGAAGAACATCGATGTAAAGATCCCGCTGGGTGTTTTTACAGTTGTAACAGGTGTTTCCGGCAGCGGTAAGTCGACGCTGATCAATGATATCCTTTATAACGCCCTGGCAGCCAAGCTGCATGGGGCACGTTTGCGTCCGGCGGAACATAAAGAGATCCTGGGCTTGAATGAGATCGATAAAGTTATCAATATCGACCAGTCACCTATCGGCAGAACGCCGCGTTCCAATCCGGCCACCTATACCGGAGTATTTGATTTTATCCGCGAGCTGTTCAGCCAGACCAATGAGGCCAAGCTGCGTGGTTACAAGCCGGGGCGCTTTAGCTTTAATGTCAAAGGTGGACGCTGCGAAGCCTGCCGCGGTGATGGGATGAATAAAATCGAGATGCATTTTCTGCCTGATGTGTATGTTCCCTGCGAAGTATGTCACGGTGCCCGTTATAACCGCGATACGCTGGAAGTGCATTACAAAGGTAAAACTATTGCCGAGGTTCTGGATATGACAGTTACAGAAGCCTGTGAGTTTTTCAAAAACCTTCCCCGTATTTACCGCAAGCTGGAAGTGCTTGAAGATGTCGGCTTAGGTTATATCAGATTGGGACAGGCTGCAACGACGCTTTCCGGTGGTGAGGCGCAGCGCGTGAAGCTGGCGACAGAATTGTCACGTCGCAGTACTGGTAAAACACTGTATATTTTAGATGAACCTACCACGGGTCTGCATATCGCCGACGTACATAAATTGTTGGAGGTTTTGCAGAGACTGGTTGGAGCAGGAGATTCCGTCGTTGTTATCGAACATAACCTTGACGTTATCAAAACTGCCGACTATATCATCGATTTGGGCCCTGAAGGCGGCGACAAAGGCGGAACTTTGCTGGCCTCGGGGACCCCGGAAGAAGTTGCCAAAAATAAGAAATCCTATACGGGCCAATATATCAAACAAGCTTTGGCTCAGGCCAAAAAACATGGGTGGTATCAGTAATGAACGAATCTATTGCTAAAACTTTAGCCGTACTGCCGGATAAGCCTGGCGTTTATATAATGCGTGACGAGCATGGCAAGATCATCTATGTCGGAAAAGCGGTAGTGTTAAAAAACCGTGTACGCAGTTATTTCCGCAATCTGGCGTCACATACGGTGAAAGTTAAAGCATTAGTTGCCAAAGTTGCCGAGATCGAAACTATCGTTACTGACAGTGAAGTTGAAGCGCTTATCTTAGAATGTAATCTGATCAAAAAACACCGTCCCCGCTATAATATCATGCTGAAGGATGATAAAACCTATCCTTATCTGAAGGTGACGGTACAGGAAGAATTTCCGCGTATTTATGTTACCCGCAGGCAGATGCGTGACGGCGCCAGATATTATGGCCCTTATGCAGATGCCGGCGCCATGCACGCTACCGTCAAACTGCTGCGGTCAATGTTCCCTTTGCGGAATTGCCGCAAAATGAATACGGACAGACCCTGTCTTCAATATCATATAAAGCGTTGCCTTGCACCCTGTGCCGGTTATGTTTCCCGTGAGGACTATGGGAAAATGATCAAAGCGGTATGTATGCTCCTGGATGGGCGCACTGCTGAGCTTGAACGTGAGCTTAAGCTGCAGATGCAGCAGGCGGCGGAAAACTATGCTTTTGAAGAAGCTGCCCGTGTACGCGATCAGCTGCAGGCAGTAATGCGGCTCAACGAACAGCAGAAAGCGGTAACAGGCGGCGGCGATCTTGACGTAGTGGGACTTGCCAAAGACAGTACCGGTATCTGCTTACAGATATTTTTTGTGCGCGGCGGGAAATTGATTGGCCGTGACAATTTCTTTTTACAGAATGATGACGACAGCGAGCAGGATGTTTTGACTGCTTTTATAAAACAGTATTACAACGAGGCTTCGTTCGTACCGCGGGAAATACTCTTGCCGGTACTTCCGGCAGCCGAGGAAATGACGGTGCTGGCAGAGTGGCTGGCGTCAAGAGCAGGACGCAAAGTGGAGTTTTTGCAGCCTCAGCGGGGTACAAAACGTGAATTGCTGCATCTGGCGACTGAAAATGCGGCTAAACTTCTTGAAGAACGTCTGCGCAAAGGGCAGCTTTCGCTGCAAACTGAAGAACAGGCGGCAGAAGAACTGCAGAATGCCCTGCAATTGCCTGAACCGCTGGCAAGGATGGACTGTTTTGATATTTCCCATACTCAGGGAACAGAAACAGTTGCCTCAATGGTCGTTTTTCGTAATGGGAAACCCAGTAAAAAAGATTACCGGCGCTATAAGATCGAATCTACGGAAGGAAAGCCGGATGATTTTAAATCTATGCAGGAGGTAGTTTACCGGCGTTATAAAGATTATGAGGATCTGCCAAGCCTTGTTATTATCGACGGTGGCAAAGGTCAGCTGAGTTCGGCTTTGGAAGTTATTCGTGGTTTAGGTCTGCACGAGCTTCCTGTTATCGGCCTGGCCAAACGTGAAGAAGAAATTTTTACAGAAGGTTCTTCTGAAAGCATTTTGCTGGACAGAGAATCAGCCTCCTTACATCTTATCCAGCGTATTCGCGATGAAGCTCACCGTTTTGCGATAACTTATCATCGTAAGCTGCGCAGCAAGCGTAATATGGTTTCTATCCTTGACCATATCGAAGGGATCGGCGCTAAAAGACGTCAGGCTTTATGGAAGCGTTTTCAGTCGCTGGATGCCATGAAAGCAGCCAGTGTCGAGGAGTTGGCAGAAGTCGAAGGGATGAATTATCCTACGGCGCAGCGTATCTATGATTTCTTCCGTTTAGACCTGCCTGAAAAAAAAGAAGTGCTTAAATAAATTAAATCGTCATTTATGTAATTTTTGTTTGCTGACTTTTGCCGTATTGATGGTATAATATTATTAAAGAACTATTAGTGAAAAGCTGCTGCCTGAACAGGAATGAAAATTTTAATATTACTGTTAAAATAAAACCTGTTTGGCAGTACTTCGCTGATGTAATTGAAAATATCAAATTAAGGAGTTGAAACAAATGGAAAAATGGGTATGTGATGTTTGTGGTTATATTTATGATCCGGAAATAGGTGATCCTGATAATGGGGTTGCTGCAGGTACTGATTTTGCAGATTTGCCGGCTGATTGGGTTTGCCCCTTGTGCGGCGTTGGTAAAGACCAGTTCAGCAAACAATAAAAATAATAGCAAAGAAGTTTCGCTATGCGGAACTTCTTTTTTCTTTTATTTTTGAGCCTGGTGAGAATACGCAGCCTTGCGGGATATGGTATAATGTAGTTCGGGTGATGTTATGTATGCTTTTTTTCTGCGTGCCGTAACGTTGAGCGTGCTTTATTTTTGTTTGCTTTATTGGACGAATGTTATAGAAGTTGTCACATTAGGCGGGCTGATCGCCGGAGCCTGTATTGCAGGGATCGGCAGCGCTTTAGTGCAGCTTCTGGCATGGAAAATCGGCGGCTCCATATTGCGAAAACGGGCTTTGCTGTTTGTGGGCAGCAGTTGTTTGACTATGGATATTATGCGCCTGTTGCCAGGCTATACTGTAATTGATAAATTTGGCGCCTTAGTCTTGCTGGCAGTATTTTGCCTGCTGGTGCTTGGTGTTACTGAATTAACTGTGGAAAAGGAGCTCAAGGAATGAAAATCAAAATGATTGCCAGTGATATGGACGATACACTGCTGAACAATGACCGGAAAATTTCTCCGCGCAATCTTGCCGCTATAAAAAAAGCATTAGCTGCCGGGATCGTGTTTACGCTTGCCACGGGCAGAATGTACAGATCGATCAAACCATTTGCCGAACAATTGCAGTTAGATGTACCGTTGATCGCTTATAATGGGGCCCTCGTCAAAGGCGCGCTTTCAGAAGAAGTCTATGTCAGGAAACCGCTGCAGCTGCAAACAGCTTTAGATGCTTTGGCCTATTGTAAAGAAAAAGGCTATTATGTGCAGGTATATATAGACGATGAACTGCTGGTAAAAGAGGAAAATGAATATTCGCGTATGTACAGCCGCATTTCCGGGGTTCCTACCACAGCGGTCGGCGAAGCTGTATACAACATCAACAAAGCGCCGCATAAATTACTGTTGATGACTGAAAGTAAGGATTTTGCAGCTGCCTGGCAGGATGTTGCCGCTCGGTTTAAGGGGCGTATGGACGTGACCAGCTCTAAAGATAACTTTTTAGAACTGATGGAGCCGGGCGTTAATAAATGGGGCGCTGTCGAAGCATTAGCGGCAAGCTTTGGTATCCAGCCTGAAGAAATCATGTGTATAGGCGACTCTAATAACGACCTTTCCATGATCGCCAATGCAGGTATCGGCGTCGCTGTTGCCAATGCCAAACCGCAGGTTCAGCAGGCAGCAAAATTGATTACTGCCTGCAATGATAATGATGGCGTGGCTTTGGCTATTGAAAATATCCTTACTCAACAGGCTGAAATCGACTTACAATAAGAAAAATTGAAAAACTGACTCAATCAAAAGACACCGCTTTTATGCAGCGGTGTCTTTTGATTTTCAGTTAACTATATATGGTTAACTGGTTGACTTAAAAACGTTAACGATATATAATTTGATTGTTAACTAAAAACACATCAGTGGTTTACGAAGGAGCTGGAGAAATGGAAAATTTTATTATAAGTCTGGCAGACAAAGTTCTTCAAGGTGATGCAATTACGCGTCAGGAAGCTGAACAGCTCATTACTGTCAGTGACGACGATACGATGCTGCTTTTGGCGATGGCGGATAAAATCAGGCAAAAGTTTACAGGCAACGCTGTAGACTGCTGTGCTATCATCAATGGCCGCAGCGGCCGTTGTCCTGAAAACTGCAGATTTTGTGCTCAGTCAGCCCATTATGATACTGGCGTTGAAGAATATCCCTTGCTGGCTGAAGATGAGATCGTAGCCGCGGCTAAAAAGGCTAAAGCTGCCGGTGCGGTAAGGTTTTCTATTGTTACCAGTGGGCGGGGACAAAGTAAAACAGATGATTTTGAGAATATTTGTAAAACGCTTATTCGTATCAAGCGGGAAGTAGGCATAGAAATTTGTGCTTCTTTGGGAATCTTAACAGAAGCGCAGGCAGTTACATTAAAGAAAATAGGCGTCACCAGATATCATTCCAATATTGAAACAGCACCCAGTCATTTTCCGGATATCTGCAGCACTCATACCTATGAAGATAAAATGTTTACGATCCGTAATGCCCAGAAAGCAGGCTTAAGAGTTTGCAGCGGCGGTATTTTTGGACTTAATGAAACTGCACAGCAGCGTGTAGAAATGGCTTTTGAATTAAAAAGACTTGGTATAGATTCAGTACCGCTTAATTTACTTACGCCTATACCGGGTACTCCTTTTGCTGATAATAAGGCTCTGTCTCCTTTAGAAGTTTTACGTGCGTATGCGGTATTCCGTTTTATTCTGCCTAACGCACTCATCAGGACTGCCGGCGGCAGAGAAGTGAATCTGCGTGATTTGCAGGCGCTGGCGCTTAACGGCGGTCTTAACGGTATCATGATAGGCGGTTATCTGACTACTGGCGGCCGCAGTACGGAGGCCGATAAGCAGATGCTTAAAGATTTGGGACGGACAGTGACTGTTCCGGCATTGTAAGTTCAGGAAGGTGAGAAGATGCTTTACAGTGTCAAAATGCGTTCTGCTCAGGGCGGTCCTCATGAAAAAGGCGGCCGCCATATTTCAGGGGCCGAACGTATCTTAAGTGAAGAAAAAATAGAACAGACGATCATCGCAATGCTGCACCGGGCCCAGGAACATCAGCGCGGAACAGCTGATTTTGTCAGCTTAAAGGTAGAAGTAGTAAAGCCTGCTGATATTTTTTATCGGCCCTTACTGCCACTGTCAAGTTGCACGGCAGGGACTGTCGAGGAGGGGCGGGCGGCGGCGCTGGCGGAACTTATCAAAGCAGGAGTGAGTGCCGCTGCTGCTGCTGCAGGAATCGCGCAAATAACCGGTTTACGGGACAGTATGCGGGGAGCGATGCTTTTAGATGCTGTTACGGGGCGGAGAGTAGATGGTTTAGGTGCTCGTGGTGTACGGGTCAGCAAAATGGATTGTGACAATGCAGGACGATATGAGGCCAAGCTGGTAGAAAAAGGGCTTTTGGGTGATCATGTACGTGAAGCGTTAGTACTGGCCTCTAAAGTTGCCAGTGCCGCAGGTATTGTTGCCGAATTATGCTGGTCGGATGATCCGGAATATGTGACCGGATATGTGGCATCACCAAAATATGGTTACAGGCGTATTCCCATAATGAAAGAATATGGGAATCCTGTCGGCGGCAGAGTTTTTTTTACAGAGCCGGAGGCTGACCTACAGAAGCTAATTGCCTATTTGCAGGATCAGGTAGTACTGATCAGACCGGAGGAAGGATAAAATGCTGGAGACGAGGATCGCAGAAGAATTGGCCTGCATAAGGCAGGCGGGACTGGAACGCAGCATTATGGATCTGCATTTTGTAAATCCTGTTCAGGCTCGGGATCGGGCCGGGAAAACTTATCTTGTACTGGCCAGTAACAATTATCTTGGTTTGACTCATGCCCGGGAAGTGCTCGAGGCGGCGCAGGAAGCTGTTTTTAAATTTGGTACAGGGTCTAGTGGTTCACGGTTGACTACGGGAGGGACCTTTGCGGCAGGCGAACTGGAAAAAAGGCTGGCGGATTTTAAACACAGCGAAAGTGCTTTGGTGTTTAATACAGGCTATATGACTAATTTAGGCGTTTTGTACGGCCTGCTCAAACCCGGTGACGTTGTTTTCAGTGACGAACTTAACCACGCCAGTATTATTGACGGCTGCCGCATTAGCCGCTGCCGGGTAGTTGTATATAAACATAATGACATGGAAGATTTGCGGCGGCTTTTAGAGACAGAAAAGGTTATTGGACAGCGGTTCATCGTTACGGACGGAGTTTTCAGTATGGATGGCGATATTGCTGACCTGCCTGCTTTAGCCGTCTTAAAAAAACGCTTCGATGCCTGCCTTATCGTTGACGATGCTCACGGAGTAGGAGTAATTGGCAGTGACGGCAGTGGAACGGCGGCTCATTACGGTATGCCCGGTATAATAGATCTGCAGGTGGGGACCTTGAGTAAAGCACTGGCGGCAGAAGGCGGCTATGTGACCGGCAAAAAAATACTTATTGACTATCTTATCAATAAATCGCGTCCGTTTATTTTTTCAACAGCATTGGCTCCGGCTACTTTAGCTGCGGCAAATGCGGCACTGCGCCTTTTACAAACTCAACCGCAAAAATATCTTGGTTCCTTATGGGAAAATACTAAACTGATGCGCCGCCTTTTAAAGAACGGCGGCCTGCAGGTAGTTGAAGGCACTACGCCGATCATACCGGTGTTGATAGGGGAAGCGGAACTGACGATGCGGTTTGCTGATAAGCTGAGAGGCAAAGGCATTTTAGTATCAGGCATTCGTCCGCCTACAGTGCCGCAGGGTGAAAGCCGTTTACGGATAACGGTCACGGCGGCCCATAGTGAAGAACAGTTACGCCAGGCGGCACAAATAATTACTGCGCTTTGGCAGGAACTAAGACAGGGTGAAGAGAAAGAAGGCTGAATAAATGTTAGGAATAGGCGTTACGGCAACGGATACTGAAATAGGTAAAACTGTAGTAAGCGGTGCCTTGGCGGCAGCGATGCAGTATCGAGGCTATAAGACAGGCGTTTACAAGCCGGCTGCTTCGGGGTGCGTCAATAACAGTGCAGGAAAATTGATTTCCACAGATGCGGAATTTTTACTGCATTGTGCGGGGTTGCAAATGGAAGAACATGATAAAGTCGTACCCTATGTACTGAAGGCTGCTTTGGCCCCGGCAGAAGCCAGCCGTCTTGCCGGCGTAAAAATAGAACCGCGGGTAATGCTGGCAGGTGCCAGACAGATGCTTTCCAATCATCAAATCAGTATTGTTGAAGGCGTAGGCGGTATTTCAGCGCCTTTGACAGAAGATTATCTGGTCAAAGATTTTTTCAGGGATCTGCAGCTGCCTTTGGTGATAGTTGTCAAAGCAGTACTTGGCAATGTCAATCATGCTGTACTGACAGCCGAATATGCCAGGGTACACGGTCTGCAAGTACTGGGACTGATAGTTAACGGCTGGGATGAAAAAACTGCCGGCGGTTTAGAAACGAGTAATCTTTATTATTATGAAAAATTAACGGGTCTGCCGATTTTAGGGAAACTGCCGGTACTGCCGCAGGAACTGCTGCAAGAATTTAACAGTCAGGCGTTAGCTGAAATTACGGAAGCTAATATTAATGTTGATAAAATATTGTCATTAGCCGGAGGTGTTGTAAAATGAATCAATGGGAAGCTATGGATAAAGAATATGTATGGCATCCGTTTACGCAGATGCAGGGCTGGAACGAAAACAAACAGTTGGTGATAGATCGTGGCGAAGGCGTCATGCTGTATGACACCGAAGGAAAGGCTTACTATGACGGTATTTCCAGTCTCTGGGTCAATATCCATGGACATCGGCGTCGGGAGATAGACGAAGCTGTCAAAAAGCAGCTTGATAAAATAGCTCATTCCACTTTACTTGGCCTGATCAATAAGCCGTCTGCCGAACTGGCGCAAAAACTGATCGAGGTAACACCGGACGGACTGAACAAAGTCTTTTATTCAGATGATGGTTCTACTGCCGTGGAAGCGGCTGTAAAAATAGCGTTCCAGTACTGGCAGCACAAAGGCCGGCCGGAAAAACAGCAATTTATCAATCTGGGCGATTCTTACCATGGCGATACAGTAGGCGCGGTCAGCGTTGGTAATATAGACGTTTTTCATAAAGTTTATAAACCTCTGCTGTTCAATACTAAAAAAATGACCTGTCCGTCGTTTTATCACAGTAAAATTGCAGGGGTCGATACCGAGGCTGATTTTTTAGATTTTTTGCTGAGCGAACTGGAAGAATATTTAAAAGCCAACAGCGGGAAAGTCGCGGCAATGATCATCGAACCTTTGGTGCAGGCAGCGGCAGGAATGCTGATGCAGCCTAAGGGATATATTAAAGGCGTGCGCGAGCTGACCAGAAAATATGATGTGCTGCTGATAGTTGATGAGGTGGCAACTGGTTTTGGCCGTACAGGAAAACTGTTTGCCTGTGAGAATGAAGGGGTCTGTCCGGATATGATGTGCTTGTCTAAAGGTATTACCGCGGGTTATATGGCTTTGGGAGCAACAATGACGACAGATGAGATCTATAATGCTTTTTTAGGAGAAGCTTCTGATTATAAAACTTTTTACCACGGACATTCCTATACTGGTAATCCTTTAGCCTGTGCGGCCGGTGTTGCCGGGCTGGAGATATTTGAGAAAGAAAGCGTTATTGAAAACCTGCCGCCGAAAATGGCCGTGATCGCTGAACATATGCAGACGATGAATAGTATGAAATATGTTGGTAACGCACGGCAATGCGGTATGCTTGCCGGTATTGAATTGATGCGGGATAAGGAGCTGAAAATACCGTTTGCCCCTGCGCTTTTGATGGCCGGCGGCATTTGCCAGACTGCCCGGAAATATGGGCTGATCGTCAGAAATATTGGTGATGTTATTATTTTTATGCCGCCGCTGGCAAGTACAGCACAGCAGATCGAAACAATGCTGGCTCTGCTGGAACAGGCCATGCAGGAAGTTTTTGAGAAAATCGATCAGCATAGCGATGTTAAGTTTTCTGATCCCTGTGCATTCTGATTTTAGGCGCCCTGAAAGGGGCGCCTTTTTGGTCTGTTTGATATTATTTGAAAAATGACGAGGTATTTTCGAGCCTAGTGAGAATATAGACTCTTGTGGTATAATAAATCCTATAGGGTCATTTATTATGGTTTTAGTATAGATGGAGGTGAGCTTATGGAAGAATCAAAATTTCTGATCATTACAGGGATGTCCGGAGCCGGTAAAACACAGGTAGTGCGGACATTGGAGGACATGAATTTTTTTTGTATCGACAATTTACCGCCGGCGCTTATTCCTAAGTTTGCCGAGTTATGCCGTCAGACACAGGCCCGCAATACTGCCTTGGTAGTAGATGTACGCGGCGGCCGTTTTTTTGACGAGCTGATAGAGATCCTGGATGAAATGAAAGCTATGGGGCATGAATATGAATTGCTGTATCTTGATGCTTCTGACGACAGCCTGATCCGGCGGTATAAAGAAACGCGCCGCCGTCATCCGCTTGGGCAGGGCAAAAGCCTCAGCGAAAATATTGCTGTAGAACGCGAGCGTTTGACAGAAGTGCGCAACAGAGCCACACATATCATAGATACTACAGATATGCCTACGGCAGAGCTGAAAGAAAAAATCTGGAAGCTGTACTCTGACAATGGCGGAGCAGAACGGATGATAGTTTTAGTGCAGTCCTTCGGCTTCAAGCATGGCCTGCCCTTAGACAGCGATATGGTGCTGGACGTCAGATTTTTACCAAATCCGTTTTATGAAGAAGATTTAAAACGTTTAACTGGTAACGATCAGCCTGTTGCTGATTTTATCTGCCGCTTCCCGCAGACTTTTCAGTTTTTGAAAAAAGAAGAAGAAATGCTGGAATTTCTGCTGCCGCAGTATATTTCCGAAGGCAAAAGCCAGCTTGTGATAAGTGTAGGCTGCACCGGGGGACAGCATCGTTCAGTATTCATAGCTAATCGGTTATATGAATTTTTGCGCACACAGGGCTACGCGGTTCAGCTTTCGCACCGTGATCTGCGGCGTAAAAATAAATAAGAGGAGGTTCTCCTATGGGCTGGATCAGTTGGCTGTGTCCGGGCATAAACCTGAAACGCTGGCTGCTGCTTTTTGCAGGCGGCGTATTGTGCTGCGCCATAGGTTTGGCGCTGTTTTTCAATTACCAGTTTATGGGCTTCGTTGAAGAAATGCTTTTTCGGATGTCCTATCTGACTACCGGTAAATATTCCAATACAGTCTCGATGCTGATAGGTTTTATTTCCTTATGTGCCGGACTGTTTATTATGTATTATGCAACGCGGAAAATCATTCGTTCTGTAGTCGAGGCGGTGATGCCGGATAACAATGCATCGCTGATGGAAATAATTTTTACACAGCGTAAACTGACACGCGGGCCGGCAATTACTGTTGTCGGCGGCGGGACAGGCCTTTCTACTCTGCTGCGTGGGATGAAATATATTACCAATAACTGTACCGCTGTCGTTACTGTGGGTGATGACGGTGGTTCGTCAGGCCGGCTGAGAAAAGAAATGGGTATTTTACCGCCGGGTGATCTGCGTAACTGTCTGGTTGCCTTGGCAGATCGCGAGCCTTTGATGGAACGGATCATGCAGTACCGTTTTAAAGGTGATTCTCCGCTTGCCGGGCATAGCTTTGGCAATCTGTTCATTGCCGCCATGGCCGAAGCCGAAGGCGGTATGGAAGCTGGCCTTGCTGCTACGAGCCAGATTTTGAATGTGCGCGGCAAAGTCGTTCCGTCAACGCTGAGAGATATCAGGCTAAAAGCAGAAATGACAGATGGCAGTATCATAAGCGGCGAATCGGAAATCCCCAAAGCACATAAAAGAATTAGAACTATGGCCATGGAACCGGCCGATGCACCGGCGACGGCCAGTGCCGTAGAGGCTATTTTAAATGCTGATATCCTGATCTTTGGTCCCGGCAGTCTTTATACCAGCGTTATACCTAATCTCTTGGTCAAAGGTATCCGGGATGCGGTGATCAAATCGTCAGCTGTAAAAATATATATCTGTAATGTTATGACCCAGCCGGGAGAAACAGACGGTTATGGTGCTTTTGAGCATGTGCAGGCACTTATTCAGCATGCCGGCGTGCAGTTTCTGGACTATGTGATAGTAAATGACCAACGGGTTACCGCAGCGCAATTAGCGCAATATAATGAAAAAGGTTCCATGCCGGTTACGTCTGATGTCAAAAAAATTGAACGGCTTGGGATCCAGGTCATTCCCACACGGCTTATCAGTAACAAAGATCTGGTACGGCATAATCCGCAGAAACTGGCGCAGGTCATTATTTCCCTGGTCTATCGTCTGCGCCTGTTTGGTAAAGGTATACAATTTTTTGATTACTTCTTTATGCGGCAAAGTATGCGTGAATTAAAGAAAAAATAGGCATATATCAATTATTACAGAAGGAGCATGCCCAGTGTCTTTTTCTAACGAAGTAAAAAATGAATTAGCGCGGTTGGAAAATGGTAAACAGTGCTGTGAAAAAGCAGAACTGTTTGGACTGCTGAGAATGAGCGGCGCCATTATATTACGGGGACGGAACATGGGGATCCATTTTTCAACTGAAAACGCCGCTTTAGCCAGACGGGTCCTGCAGTTATTTAAAAATAACTACGAAGTCAAAACAGAAGTGGTAATAACAAGATCACGACGGCTAAAAAAGAATAACCGTTATCAGGTCAAAGTAGTGCCTTCACCGGAAGCCGGTAAGGCCTTAAAAGAGCTGCAGCTGCTGCCGTCTGAACACGAAAGCGGTAAAACATCGTTATTGGCGACGCCTTGCTGCCGCAAATCTTTTCTGCGCGGAGCTTTTCTGGCGGGAGGTTCTATCAGCAGGCCTGCCAGTGATTACCATCTGGAAATGGTGACCGAGAACCAGACTTTTGCCAAAATGATCATGAAAACGATGCAGGGGTTTTCATTACCCGTAAAAATAACGGACAGAAAAAACGATTATATCGTTTATTTAAAAGAAGGTAATGGCATCACCTCATTTTTGTCAGTTATCGGTGCTCATAATGCTTTACTGGAATTTGAGAATGTACGTATTGTTAAAGAAATGCGCAATAATGTCAACCGGGTAGTAAACTGCGAAACGGCAAATCTTAACAAAGTTGTACAGGCAGCTGTGCAGCAGCTTGAAAGCATACGTTATATAGAAAAACATCTGGGATTAGGAAAATTGCCGTTGACCTTACGTGAAACAGCAGAATTGCGCTTAGAACATCCCGACGCTTCTCTAAATGAATTAGCGGATTTATCCGAAGGAAAAATAGGAAAATCAGGAATCAATCATCGATTGAAAAAATTACAGCATTTGGCTGAAGAACTAGGGATGATAAAGAATGAGTGATCTTTGGAAAAAGTATAAAAAAGGTATAGCTGTTGCTTTTTTAGGTATAGTCGTCTTGCTGGCGGCAGTGGGAGTTTATGTAAGATATGATTATCAGCAGTATTGCAGAGAGGCAGTGCCGATATTGGAATATCACGGCATTGGCCCGGCAGACGGCTGGATGAAAGAGTTGTTTGTCCCTAAAGAAACTTTTGAAACGCATTTGCAATATCTGCATGATAACGGTTATAAAATGGTATCGGTGCAGGAAATGGCAGAAATGTTTGCTAAAGGCGAATCGACGGAAAAAACGATCGTTTTAACCTTTGACGACGGTTACCTTGATAATTATACCAATGTCCTGCCGCTTCTGAAAAAGTACGAGGCAACGGCAACTTTCTTTGTTGTCCACAGTAAAATAGGCCATTACAGATATATGACGCATGATCAGATACAGTCTTTGATAGATAATGGGATGGAAATTGGTTCTCACACGATCAATCATCAGATATTGACTGATATAGACCCGCAGTATCTGAGCTGGGAACTGGCTACGTCCAGATATTTTCTGAAAAAAGACTATAATGGTTATGTGGTTCGTTCGCTTTCCTATCCTAATGGTATGTATAACTCCAAAATTTTAGCAGCTGTTAAAGAATACGGCTATTATTGGGCAGTTACAGGTAATGCCGGTACTGTCAGCAAAAAAATTATAGAACAAAAGCCTTTGGAATTGGGACGTATCTATATTGATGCTTCCAATATCAATACTTTTAAAGAAAGGCTGCGTTATTCATATTGGGTCGGATACCTGAAAGAACGCGGCATCAACATACATTTTTTCAAGAGTTTATAAGAAAATACGGGATAGCACTTGCAGAAATTCATAAAAAACGGTAAAATAAATCAGTAAGTAAAACATATTGGGGGTATCTTAAGATGAGAAAACACATTAAAACCGTAAATAAAGCAATTCTGAACAAAACTTTAAAAACCGGCGGCTGCGGCGAATGCCCGGCTTCCTGCCAATCCGCTTGCAAAACTTCCTGCACTGTTGGCAATCAGGTTTGTGAACAAAAATAATTCAGGCTGTGGCTTTATTTAACTAGCATATTTGTTTAATTTGCAGCTCCCTGTTTTACAGGGGGCTGTTTTACTATGAAAGGTGGAACTACATGCTTATTCATAAAATGCGTCTTGATGATTATATGGCTGTGCTTGACGTCAACAGCGGTGCCGTACATCTGGTAGATGAGGTCATCTATGATCTGCTTGATGTTTTTGATGGAACCAATGATGAAGAAGCTATTGCAGCCTTACAAACAAGCTATCAGGAAGCGGACTTGCGTGAAGCGTTAGAAGAACTGCACCAGTTACAGGCGGAGGGCCTGCTTTTTTCTCCTGAATTTGAAGTGCCTCAGACCTTTGCCGAAACACCGATCCTGAAATCACTTTGCCTGCATATCGCTCATGACTGTAATCTGCGTTGTGGCTATTGCTTTGCAGGAACAGGAGATTTCGGAGGGTATCGTGCAATGATGAGCAAAGAAACGGCTGAAAAGGCTGTTGAATTTGCTATCGCCGGCAGTAAAATGCGTCATAATCTGGAACTGGATTTATTTGGCGGTGAACCGCTGATGAATCCGGAAGTTGTCAAGCATGTAATAAATTATGTACGCCGACGTGAAATTGAAACCGGTAAAAATATCAAATTGACACTTACGACCAATGGAACGCTCTTAAATGATGAGATTATTCAATTTTTAAATGATAATCGCGTCATGCTTGTACTTAGTCTGGACGGGAAAAAAGAAACTCATGACAACATGAGACCGTTCCCGAATAAAACAGGCAGCTACGATGCAGCTGTCCGTGGCTTTAAAAAAGTTATTGCAAGCCGTAAAGGCAAGAATTATTACCTGCGTGGTACGTATACTCATTTTAATCCGCACTTTGCTGAAGATACTCTGGATATGACGAAAATAGGGAAAGAACTTTCTGTAGAACCGGTTGTGGGAGTTGATGAACCTTACGTGCTCACAGAAGCCGATCTGCCGGTACTATATGAGGAATATGATAAACTGGCACGTGCTTATCTGCAAAAACGTCGTGAAGGTGACCCGTTTGACTTTTTCCACTTTAACGTGGCTTTGGACAATGGTCCCTGTGTGGCTAAACGCTTGGCAGGCTGCGGAGCAGGGCATGAATATTTTGCCATTACGCCTGAAGGTGATATTTACCCTTGTCATCAATTTGTTGGCAGAGAAGAGTACAAGTTGGGAACATTGGAAACAGGCGTGGTAAAACCTGAACTGGTACAAAAATTCAGGCATACCCATGTTATGACCAAAACAGAATGCAGCACCTGCTGGGCCAGATTTTTCTGCAGCGGCGGCTGTCATGCCAATGCTGACCTTATCAATGGCGACATCAGCAAACCGTATCAATACGGCTGTAAATTGCAGAAAAAACGCTTGGAATGTGCTATCGTGCTGCAGGCTGTTTTGTCTGCAGAAGCTCAGGATGGCAAAGACATGCGCCCGGAGATAACCAATTTTAAATATGAAGTAGAACAGAAATGATTTATGTATTTAATTTTACCGGCAGCGGCTGCTGCCGGTAAAAAATAAAAAAAGTTGCAAAAAGCACTTGAAATTTTTCGTAAAATCTAGTAAGATAATGAAAGTCGCCTGAAGCGATTATAAGCAGTGAAGAACTGCAAAAGCCGTTAAAAAAAAGATGGAAAAAGTAGTTGACAACATCAATAAGATGTAATATACTATACAAGTCGTCAAAAACGGCAAGCAGAACCTTGAAAACTGAACAATAACCAAAAACGAATGTGCGGGCGAGCGTTT
>NZ_CATWDQ010000028.1:0-20050 GCF_958349595.1 uncultured Phascolarctobacterium sp.
AGATATTCTACGATACGCTTTTCTTTTTTCTGTCTATTTTCTCTACAGCACTTCAAAATTCGGGAGCTTTTAACTTTTCAAAAACGACGTAAATGCTTCAAAAGCGCTGCGCAACCTGCTTTGATCTCCGCATAAGCAATCTCAAAGTCACCTGTATACCATGGATCAGCAATGTCACGCGGCTGCTCGGTAAAATCTAAAAGTCTGTGCACCTTTTCCTGTGGGTCACTGCCAATAATCCGCAGGATATTACGTACATTCACACGCTCCATACCTAAAATAAGATCATATTTATCATAATCTTCTTTGGTCAGCTGCACAGCCTGCTTGCCTGCCGCGCTGATATGATCCTGAGCCAGCTTTTTAAGCGTACCCTGATGCACAGGATTACCGAGTTCTTCACGACTGGTTCCTGCCGAAGCGATCACAAAACGGTCAGCCAGGCCCTCCTTTTTTACCATGTCCTTCAGTAAAAATTCTGCCATCGGCGAGCGACAGATATTACCGTGGCAAACAAACATAATACGATGAGTTCGCTTCATAATACCCCTCATTTCTACAAAGCAATGTCTTTATAACAAGCTTTTTATACTAACATCTTAAAAGCTCTTACTACCCAAAATAAAAATCATTTTAAGAAATAATCTGATTGCTTTTATTATACTAAAGGCTGATAAAATTGTGAAGTTGAAACTATAGCTTTCATTTATTCCCGCCCCCATACGCCGTCCCAGACGATGCAGCGGTAGTTTGCTTTATCCGTAGCTCCTTCGGTATTGAAACATAAAACAACTGAATTTTCATCTAACTGCAGTGCCTGCTTCAGTTCAGACAGACGCTCGTCCCGCAGCACTTCTGTAACCAGCCCCACCGTCGCAGCTCCGCTTTCACCGGCAACGATTTGCCTGTCGCCAGCCAGCGGATTTCCTAATACACGCATACCCTGGGCAGCGGTATAATCAGGACAGCTGATAAAGCCATCGCTGCAACGCCCCAGGATTTCCCAGGCAATACTGCTCGGCTCACCGCAGGCCAAGCCTGCCATGATCGTATCCAAGCTGCCAGTGACATTATGAAGCTGGCCGTCGTTTGCCGCCGCTGTCCGATACAGACAGTCGGCCTTGTCCGGTTCTAAAACAAAAGTCAATGGGCAGTCACTGCCATACACATTGGCAAAAAAGCCCTGCACAGCGGCGGCCATTGAACCTACGCCAGCCTGCAAAAAGATATGCGTTGGCTTGACTGGCATTTGTTCATAAGCTTCCAGTGCCATCGTCATATAGCCCTGCATGATCCACAAGGGTATTTGGGTATAATCTTCCCAAGCAGTATCCTGCACGATGATCCAGCCATTTTTCTGTGCCAAGTTACTGGTATAGCGCACTGTCTCGTCATAATTCATTTCAGTAAGCTCTGCCACTGCTCCTTCAGCACGAATATTAGCCAACCGTTCCGCCGCCGACCCCTGCGGCATATAGACCACGGCTCGCTGACCCAATCTGTTAGCCGTCCAGGCAACTCCACGCCCATGATTGCCATCAGTAGTGGTAATAAAAGTTCTTGTCCCGAAACATTTGCGAATCTCATCAGAGATCAGACGCGAATACGGAAGCTTATCAATATCTTCGTGCAATTCATTAGCGATATAACTGCCGATAGCAAAGCTGCCGCCTAAAACTTTGAAAGCATTGAGCCCAAAACGGTAAGCTTCATCTTTGACAAACAAATTCTTAATACCCAATTGACGGGCCAGCTTGTTCAGCTCTCTCAGCGGCGTAGGCTGATATTCAGGGAAGCTGCTGTGGAAACGTTGCACTCTGCGAGCCTGCTGTTCAGTAAAATATTCCAAAACAGCAGTTTTTTCCTGACTGCGCTCACGCAGCGACCATTTAAACTTTGTTTGCTCCATAATTTCCTCCTTCTGCGCCTGCCATATAATAAAAAATGCCGCGACAGCAGAACTATCGCGGCAACATCATCAGTTGGTCAATATCAAATTCTGCTTGCATTAGTTCCTGCTGCGCCTACGGCTTGCAGTAAACAGTGCACCTTGCCGCTTCGCGGTAGCGGTTACCCGCGAAACCTCCTTATCCAGTCGGTTTCTTCTGGGTAAGTTCGGCAGTTCTGTTTCCTGCTGCGCCTGCGGCTTGCAGTAAACAGTGCCTCACTTAGAACATTATGTCGCCGGGTTCGTAATCAACGGTCGTTTTGACAAAGGCCAATTCGTTGCAGTACGGATATTGCGGACAATAGACACATTCTTTCCAAACCTTCTGCGGCAGCTTTTCTTTCGCAGTTTCAATGTAATCACATTTAGCAAAAAAGCCCGGCTGATACGTAAGCGTAAAAAACATCTTTACACCGCGTTCAATGCCTTCAGCTTCCAGCAGTTCTACCATTTTCCTGCCGATCCCCTGTGTTTTACGTTCAGGATCAACAGCCAGCGAACGAATCTCTGCCAGGCGGTCCCAGACAAAGTGCAGTGCGCCGCAGCCAATCACATGATTGTTCTCAACGGCCACCACGTAATCGCGCAGATTTTCGTAAATGGAATTACGAGAACGCGGCAGCATCAAGCCTTCGGTGGCATAATCATTGAGCAGTTTATGAAGCTTCTCTACATCGTCAAAAGTAGCAGAGCGATAAATAATCATGGGCGCACTCCTTTCATTTTGTATTTTCTCAATAGTACCATTATTGAGTCATAAATACAATATATTTTTATAAATATGCTGCAATACCAGTCAGCTTATACATAATCTCATGTCCATGTCTAAAAAATAATATCATACAAAAATCCTGCTTGACCTGTAAGCAGGATTTTCGTTATTTTATAATATTTTCTGAATACGGCTGTAGACTCGCAGAGCATTACTATAGAAAAACGCTTCCTGATGTTCTTCCGGGATCAGCTGCCGCATGATCGCTATATAATCGGGAATATTGACGAGAGGCCAGTCGCTGCCATACATTAATTTATCCCAGCGGTTCATGTAGCGCAGCCACATTCCCAGATAATCGAAATAGCCCTGATTCTGCCTGTAAAAATGCGGTCCTGGTATGCCTTCCAGCAAACCTGACAGATCGATCGCCACATTATCGTTTTTTGTAGCCACTTCTGTAGCGTCCAGCAGCCACGGATTGCCGCAATGGCAGATAACGAATTGCACATCCGGGAAATCAGCCGCAACCTCGTCTACAGTCAGCGGGTGCGCATAGCGCAACTTGGCGGCAGGAGTTGCCGTATCGCCTGTATGTACTGCTACCGGTACCTTATACTGCCGGGCCAATTCAAAGAGCGGATAGTGCCGTTTATCATAAATATATACCGGCCGGTAGCCGGGATAAAATTTAATGCCCAGACAATGCGGCTCACTGAGATAATATTCAAATTCCTGCGCCGTCTTTTCTGCATTTTCCAAAGTAATATCTTCACTTTTAACGCCCAGACAATACCCCATATTAGCCGGCTGGTTGTAATTCCGCTCATCAAAAGAGCCGCTCAGGTTGATCAGACGCGGCGTACTGCCGCCATAACGGCTGGGAGCATCTTCCGAATTGCCCATCGCCACGGCAAAAACAATACTGTTATCCCTGCATATCTGCTGCCAGCAGGCCGCAGTATTAGCATGTCCGGCATTCTCTGCCACATCGTAAAACTTGTCTATATCATAATAATGCATATGCGCGTCAATGATTTTCATAAAATGCACCTTCTTTCATACATTTTTATTATAACACCTTTATTTAGCAGCAGTGCAGTAAAAAATTATTTTATTTACTTACGAAAAAATACCCCCGACCGACATCGGGGGTATTTCATTATCTGTTAATCTCTCAATTTTGCCTTATATTCTTCGCCAACTTTATCGACAACGTTTTTGATGACGGTATCGATCTCGGCATCAGTCAAAGTACGGTCATCAGCCTGGAAGGTCAGATTGAAGGCCATCGATTTACAGCCGTCAGCCACTTGCTTACCGGTATAAACGTCAAACACCTTCACATCGCTCAAAAGCTCGCCGGCATTAGCGCGGATCACGCCTTCCAATTCGCTCATGCTTACTTCCAGCGGTACAACGACAGCAATATCACGTGAAGTACCGGGGAATTTAGGCAGATGTTTATATTTGGGCACCTTAACAGCCGCAGCGACCAAAGGTTCAATACCCAGCTCCAGTACATAGGTCTCGCTGCTCAGATCAAAATTAGCGGCAACCGTAGGATGCACTTCGCCGAAATAACCAATCAGTTCGCCCTGATATTCGATCGCACAGCTCTTGCCCGGATGCAGATATGGCTGTGTTTCTGGAACCAGCCTGTAATCTGTAACCTGCAATTTTGCCAATAGCCCTTCGACAACGCCTTTCATATCATAGAAGTCCACATTGTCTTTACCTTCAGTCCAGTTCAGTACATTACGTTTACCGCTCATGGCAGCGCATAATACACGTTTTTCTACCGGGAATTCCGTTAAAGGCAGCGCTTGAGGCAGATAAGTACGCCCAACTTCAAAAATTTTGACACTTTCGCTCTGACGTGCCAGATTATAAGCAACTGTACTTAAAATACTGGGTACCAAGGTAGTGCGCATAACTTTAAATTCATCGCTGATCGGATTCATTAATTCGATCACTTGGCGGCGTTCATCATCTGCCGGCAGTTCCAGCTTATCAAAAGAACCGGGATGGATAAAGCTGTAGGTCATAACCTCGCTCAAACCTGCGGAAGCCAGATAATCCTCCACACTGTCGCGTACATCCTCGATCACAGCCTGACGTCCCTGTACCAAAGGCAGAGCCGGCATGTGTGACGTGATCTTGTCATAGGAATGCATACGTGCGATTTCCTCGCTGATATCGGCATCACAGGTCACATCATAACGCCAGCTGGGAGCGGTAACGATCAGCTCTACTCCCTCCTGCTGTACGCCGAACTGCAGCTTCTTTAAAATGTCGATCATTTCCTCAGTCGCGATCTCAACACCAATACGGGTATTGATAGCAGACGGAGTAACTTTGACGACAGCCGGCTTCACTTCGGTCGGGTAAGCTTCCACGATACCGCAGACAGTCTCGCAGGCACCCATTTGTTCCAATAAATGCGCGGCGCGATTAAGAGCGTTATGAGTCAGCACAGTGTCCACACCGCGTTCAAAACGTCCGGAAGCCTCGCTGCGCAGGCCCAAAGCTTTAGAGGTGCGGCGAATCGAAGGCCCGTTAAAGGTGGCAGCCTCAAGCATAACATTTACAGTGCTGTCAGTAACTTCTGTTTCCAATCCGCCCATAACCCCGCCCAGGCCTACCGCATGAGCAGGATCGGCGATCGTGATCATACTTGGGTCAAGCGTGCGTTCCTGGCTGTCCAGCGTCACCAGCTTCTCCCCAGCCTCAGCACGGCGGACGATCAGCGTATGGTCACCGACTTTATCGTAATCATACGCATGCATCGGCTGGCCTAATTCCAGCATTACATAGTTAGTTACATCGACAACATTGCTGATTGGGCGCATACCGCAGGCACGCAGATGTTTCTGCATCCACTCCGGCGACTGGCCGATCTTGATATTCTTCAATACGCGTACAGCAAAACGACTGCACAGGTCAGCTGCCTGTACATCTATTTTCGTCATTTCAGCAGCGCTGCCGCCGGCAGCTTCCTGTACCCTCATATCAGGCAGGCGCAATTCCGTACCCAAAACAGCGGCAGCCTCTCGGGCCAGGCCAAGTATATTGGTACAGTCGCCGCGGTTAGCCGTCAGATCGATATCCAGCACCACGTCATCCAAGCCTAAAACTTTTTTGATATCAACACCAATCGGCGTATCCGGCGGCAGAATGAAAATGCCGTTGCGCTGCTCCGGCAGTAAAAGCTTGGCGTCAATGCCAAGTTCTTCAGCACTGCACAGCATACCGAAGGAATTAAGCCCACGCATTTTAGCTTTTTTCAGCTTCATGCCATTAGGCAGCTGCGAACCGACAACAGCAACTGGTACCATATCATTTTGATGTACGTTTTGCGCACCGGTCAATATCTGCACGATCTCGCCGCTGCCATAATCCATCATGCAGACCCACAAATGATCGGAGTTAGGATGGCGCTCGATCTGGGTCACTTTGCCAGTAATAACGCCTTCCAGGCCTGCTCCCAGATAGTTTACGCTCTCTACCTCCAGCCCTACGCGGGTCAGTTTTTCAGCCAACTCTTCAGGAGTGACGTTAATATCAACATATTTTTTTAACCAGTCAATAGATGCTAACATAATCTTCCTCCTTATTTGAACTGGCGGATGAACCGCAGGTCGTTTTCAAAGAATAAACGCAGATCGTCGATACCATATTTCAGCATGGCGATACGTTCAACACCCATACCAAAGGCGTAACCGTTGATCTTATCGGGATCGTAACCGCTCATGCGTAGCACATTGGGATGCACCATACCGGAGCCCAAAATCTCGAGCCAGCCGGAATTTTTGCAGACACGGCAGCCTTTGCCGCCGCAGATGACGCAGGAAATATCGACCTCGGCACTCGGTTCAGTAAAGGGGAAATAACTGGGACGTAAACGGATTTCCACGCTGCCGCCAAACATTTCTTTGCAGAAGGTTTCCAATGTCCCCTTCAAATCAGCCAGACTGATATTTTCACCAAGCACCAGACCTTCGACCTGATGGAACATCGGTGAATGGGTCGCATCATAATCGTTGCGGTAAACAGTGCCAGGAGCAATCATCCTGATCGGCGTATTCGGCTCACAAGCCTGCATTGTCCGAGCCTGTACCGGTGAAGTCTGCGTCCGCAGCAGGAAATTCTCAGTAATATAAAAAGTATCCTGCATATCACGGGCCGGATGATCCTGCGGCAAGTTCAAAGCTTCAAAATTATAATAATCGCTTTCTATCTCAGGCCCTTCCATAACGTCAAAGCCCATGCGCATAAAGATCTTTTTGATCTCCCGCAGCGTCAGCGTTACCGGATGCAGATGCCCACAGCTTTGGGTACGCCCCGGTAAAGTGATATCAACCTTCTCGTTAGCCAGCCTGGCTTTCAAAGCCTCGGCTTCCAAAATCACGGCTTTCTCATTGATCGCCGCTTCCAAAGTACTTTTTACTTCGTTGACGATCTGACCGATCTTGGGCCTTTCTTCAGCCGGCAATGCTCCCATGCCGCGCAGTATCTCCGTCATGGGGCCCTTTTTACCCAGATATTTGATGCGCAGATCTTTGAGGCCGTCAGGCGTCGTTACTGCTTCCAGCTCTGCCAGCGCTTGTTCCTTAAGTGCCTGCAATTCTTCTCTCATATTCTTCCTCCTGTAAAAAAATAAAACTCCCGCCCCTGGTAAGGGGCGAAAGTTATGCTTCCGCGGTACCACCCTAATTTGTACTCTGCTGTCTTAACGCGACTGACGTTGCACCTACACAGCTAAAGCCTTCAGTACAAACACTCACGAGTGAACTTCCGCTTTAGTGTGTCGCAAGGCTTGCAGCCGTGGCCTCGCTCTCTGTGTCGCACATCTGGCGTACTCTCCCGGTCATCGTGTCAAAAAAATGGGGCGTATTCAATTAACGCTATTAATTTTATCACAACTTGCCTTTGCCTGCAAGCCGTTGACGCAGACATTCAAACATAACGATTCCTGCCGCCACCGCAGCATTAAGCGATTCTGCCTGGCCTTCCATCGGTATAAAAACTTTTTTGTCAGCCGCTGCCAACAAACTTTCTGAAACACCTTCGGCCTCACTGCCGATAACAACCGCCACCCGGCCCTGCAAATCGGTCTCATATAAACTGCCGGCATTGACCAGACAAGTTACTAATAGCTCATACCCGCTTTGCTGTGCCCATTTGATAAAATCAGCTTCGCTGACCCCTTCGGCAACAGGCAAATGCAGCAGCGACCCCATTGTCGCACGTACTGCTTTAGGTGCAAAAACATCTGTACAGCCGGCAAGTAAAATCACGCCGCTGATGCCTGCCGCATCCGCGCTGCGAATCATCGTACCAAGATTACCGGGATCGCCGATGCGGTCTAACACAAGTACAGTACCGCCTGCAGAAGCCAGTTCATCTAAAGCCACACTGGTTTTGGCAACCACGGCCGTCAGCGACTGCGGCGTTTCTGTATCGGCAATTTTTTTCATCACCTGTTCAGTCACTGCATATAATTCAGCACCGGCAAGGGCTACCTGTTCTACAACTGCAGCCTGCCGCATCGAAGCAGCTTTATTCTCCTGCAGTACAAAAAGCTGCTTCACCGTACCATATTTGACGGCATCTTCCACTGCACGCAGGCCTTCCACCAAAAAAGCCTGCTGCTCAGTCCGGTATTTTTTTTGTTTCAGCTCTGCGGCAGCCTTGACGACAGGATTACTAACGCTGCTCAATTCTTTCATCAGACAACTTCCTCCAGTGCCTTAATATTATCATGTTCACCAATAATGATCATCTCATCGCCAAGATTCAGCACCATTTTAGGATCTGGATTGACCAGCGTTTCACTACCGTGCTTGATCGCCACGATATTGACGTTATAACGGCTGCGCAGATTGGATTCGATCAGATTTTTCCCGGCCAGGCTTGTCGGCACCGTGATGCTCATCAGGCTGATAGTATCGGACAGCTCAATATAATCGACTATACTGTTGGAAATAAGGTTATGGGCAACGCGCTGCCCCATATCACGCTCCGAATAGACGATCTTATCAGCGCCGATCTTTTCGAGCATCTTACCATGAACCTGATTAATTGCTTTTACAACGACCACAGGCACACCCATTTCCTTCAAAAGCAGCGTCGTCATCATATTAGCTTCCAAGTCTCCGATCGCCACAACTGCCACATCAAAATTCTGAGCGCCCAAAGAACGCAATGTACGTTCATCAGAAGCATCTGCCGTCACTACATGCGTCAGTTCGTGCGCCAGATTCTGTACATTATCCTCGTCAGTATCGACACCCATGACCTGATACCCCAGCTCATTGAGCGTCAGCGCTACACTGGTGCCAAAACGGCCTAAGCCAAAAACAGCATATTGTTTTTCACGTTGTTTTTTAATCATTATCGTTACCGCCTTTAACCAATCATAATATTTTCCGAAGGATATCTGATCTTATCGTCTTTAGAATGCAGGAAGGATAAAACAAAAGTCAGCACACCAATACGTCCGGCATACATAGTCAGAACCAGAATCAGCTTGCCCCAGTCATTCCAGTCGGGCGTAATACCTACCCCCAACCCAACAGTAGCAAAAGCCGAAACCACTTCAAACAACACGTAATCAGCACGATGCAGCCCGCCATCACAAATCAGCAGCAGAAAATACGCACCCAGCATCCACAGCAGACAGACAGTAAAGACATTATAAGCCTTATCGACTGTTTCCGAAGCGATCCGCCTGTCAAACAACACTGTATCGCGTTTACCATGCAGCAATCCCCAGGTAGATACCAGCAGTACCATCACTGTCGTAGTTTTCATACCGCCGCCAGTAGATGTGGGCGAAGCGCCGATACCCATTAAAAGTACCATAAAAAACAGCGAACTGGCCCGCATATCAGTCAGTTCAATCGTATTGAACCCAGCCGTCCGGCAGGTAACGGATTGAAACGCAGCAGCCATCCATTTGTCCAGTTCATTGGGCATACCGCCTAAGGTAGCCGGATTCGTATATTCCAGAGCCAAAATCACCAGTGTGCCGCCAAAAGTCAGGATCGTGCTGGCTGTCAGCACTATTTTACTGTGCAGCCGCAACTTGCTCCATTTTCGGTTACGGCGCAGATCATCCAAAACGGTAAAACCAATACCGCCGATAGTGATCAGAGCCATAATGCACAAATTCAGCGTTAAATCATTATAATGCCCTGTCAAACTGGTATAGTCGCCAAACAAATCAAAGCCGGCATTACAAAAAGCAGAGATCGCATGCCAGTATCCCCAGGCAATACCCGTAAGACCCATATCCAAAGCAGAATAAAAATGCCAGGCCAAAATAGTACCAAAAACAAATTCGATCGTCAAAGCATATTTTACAACATTCAACGACAGCCGTACTACCCCGGAAGGCTCGTTCAGATTAAGCGATTCCTGAATAAACAGCCGCTCCCGCAGATTGATACGTTTGCCAATCGCCACGCTCAGCAGCGTAGTCAGCGTCATAATCCCCAAACCGCCGATCTGAATAAGGACGATCATCACCAGCTTGCCGAACCAGGAAAAATAATGACCGGTATCAACCACGACCAGTCCCGTTACACATGAAGTCGAAGTCGCTGTGAATAAAGCGTCAATAAAACGCATACTGCTGCCATCAGCACTGGCAATTGGCAGCATCAGCAGCATTGAACCGCACAAGATAAGCATGGCAAAAGTAAACGCCACCATCTGGCTGCCCGTCAAGCTATGATTAAGCAGCTTTAACCATCTATGCAATAAATTGATCAAAAATAACAAATTCTTCACCATCCCGACAAAAGCCGCCAAATATTACTTATTGAGTATAGTTCAAGTTTACTCTCATTACTTTATGCTTGTCAATTTTACTTGCTTACTAAAATGCAGCTTTATTTAATTACAAATCAAACGTGCAGAAATGTAAAAAACAATGTCATCAAAATAATACTGATCACAATAGTTATGGAATTGGCAAATCCAGCCAGCTCAACATTACCGCCCATCCTGGCAATAAAGATAGGTGCGATCGCCGTAGATGGCGCCAAAAAAACCAGCGCCAGCACTTCCTTGACTTCTGCATTGAGCGGCGCATGATAAAAGCACACCCATGCCAAAGCTACCCCGAAAACATAGCGGTACAGCACCACTTCGCGGACCTGCTTCAGTTTCTTCAGATCCAGAGTCATTTCGAACATCATTCCGATCATCAGCATCGACAAAAAAGTGTTAGCACTGCCGATAAGTCCGGTCAGAGTATAAACAGGCTGCGGCAGATGCACTTCAAACAATGCACTGACCAGCATCAGCACATAAACAACAAAAGGTACTGAACTAAGCAGCTTTGCGGCTACACTGCGCAGAGTGACCGGCTCATATTTTTCACCTGTATGCACCAGCCCACTGGCTAAAGCATAGGTACCGCCGGTACACATGATCGAGTTTCCCACATCGAACATACAGGTGGCTACCACAGCAAAAGGCCCCAGAAAGCTTTGCGCAAATGGCAATGTGAAACAGCCGATATTATAACCGGCCAGATTAAAAACATAAAAAATCTTCGCCGCATTTGTCTGATAACGTGTCAGCATAAAGCCCCAGACAATCATCAGCAGATTCCCCAGAAAACCGATCAATGTCAGTACAAACAGCGTATACTCCATTTTAAAGGCCGCAAAGCTGGTGATAACGGCACAGGGCAGCGTAATATTCAAAACAATTTTCGCAATCAATTTATAGTCATCCGGCTTGAAAAAACCGCGTTGCTTCAACAAATAGCCAAAAGCAATAATAATCACAAAAGCCAGCGCTTTCGTCAACACCTGTTCCATATTTTCCTCATCTTCATCTAAAATTCTTCTTCACAGCCATTTAAAAACTCAACTTAAATTATACAGCGGTCAGACAAATTAAGCAAAACTCTTTTTTCTTTAATAATATTCTTTAAACAAAACTTTGCTTTTAGCATTTCGTTTGCTATAATAACTTACAGAATATATACAAAGGGGGATATCAATGTTTAAACAATCTAAAATTTTAGTAGGTGCAGCACTTTTAGCCGTATCTGTACTCAGCTTCAGTCTGCCGCAGTCGGCAGAAGCGATCAATCTCGGCAGTATTGCCGGAAAAGCAGTCGGTGCTGCCAAAGAGCAGCAGGAGATCAACAAAGCTCTGAATTATTATGATAATGACGGACGTTACGAACTGTTTGAAGCAATCAAACAAGACGACGGTGTCAACGGCGATTATAATGCTAACGCCATGCTGGGACGCATTATGCAGCGTATGACCCCGGCTATCGCCAAAAGCGATCCGACGATCAGCAGCAAACCCTATAATTATTTTGTCAACAATCAGGAATTCTTCAATGCTTACTGTACTTTAGGGCATAATGTGTCCGTCAATATCGGCGCCTTCTGGTTCCTTGATTACAACGAAGACAAAATGGCCGCTGTTATTGCGCACGAACTGGTACATGGCCAGAAAGAGCATCCCATCAAGGGCGCTAAGAAAAAAATGTCAGTTGACTTCATCATGAAAACCGTCGGTTCCGAGATCGGCGGCGCCAACGGCCTGGCAGCTCAGGTAGTAGCTGTACATGCTAAGAATACCGGCGTTACCAAACCCAACGAATGGGAAGCTGATAACATTGCCTTTACTTATATGGCCGATGCCGGTTATAACGTAGGCGCTCCAGCTGCCGTCTGGCAAACTGTTATCGAAAGTTCCAGCGACGGCTCGAAAAGCGATATTCTCAGCGACATTCTCAATCCTTCTACCCATCCAAAAGATACTGACCGCCGCAACAATTACGCTAAAAAACTCACTGAATACAGTAACGGCAAAGTTACTGTCGATGCCAACAGCGGTGAAGTTAAAATCAATGGCAAAACCTTTATGAAACCTGCAGCTTCGGGCAATATGAGCGGCATGCAGCGTTCTTATTTCGTAGCAGGTAATCTGGCAGCCATTTACCACGCAGGTCAAAATACCCAAGACGCCTATGCTGAAGGCGGCACTGTAAAAATTGCAGGCAAGGGTATCGTGACTCCCGTTGCCGGTGATACCAGCGCAGGAGAATTAGTGACTATTCTTAACGGTATTAAATAACCGCTGAAAAACAAAAACAGTGTAAGTCATAAGACTTACACTGTTTTTTATTGCCGCTCACGCGGCAATCCACTTCATTTTACCGTAAGAATAAATCTTACAGAGCAGCTTTAGCAGCTTCTACCAGTTTTGTGAAAGCAGCTGCGTCATAAATAGCCATATCAGCTAAAACTTTACGGTTCATTTCGATACCTGCTTTAGCCAGACCATTCATAAAACGGCTGTAGCTAATGCCGTTAGCACGAGTAGCAGCGTTGATACGAGCGATCCACAAACGACGGAATTCGCGTTTTTTAGCACGACGGTCACGACGAGCATAGCTTAAAGCTTTCATAACGGTTTCATTAGCTTTTTTGAACAGCAAATGTTTGGAACCGCGATAACCTTTAGCCAGTTTTAAGATTTTTTTATGACGACGATGAGCAGTAACGCCCACTTTAATTCTTGCCATTATAGTCAGCCTCCCTTATCTATTATGCGTACGGCAGCATTTTTGCTACGCGTTCATGATCAGTTTTGTGAACAAGTGCAGCCTTACGCAAGTTTCTCTTGCGGGAAGGAGATTTATGTTCCAGAATGTGGCTTTTAAAAGCTTTGGCACGTTTGAATTCACCGGTACCAGTCTTTTTAAAACGTTTAGCAGCAGCTCTGCGGGTTTTCATTTTAGGCATTGTTAAGTCCTCCTTATTTAGTAGCTTTAGGCGCAACAATCATAATCATGTTTCTGCCTTCCAGTTTAGGCGCGCGCTCAATGACAACTGTGTCTTTAAGCTGTTCCGCCATTCTTTTAAGCAATACTTCGCCAAGCTCTGGATGCGATAATTCGCGGCCACGGAACATGATCGTAACTTTTACTTTATCGCCGTCTTCCAGGAAGCGCAGCGCATTTTTAAATTTTACTTCATAGTCGTGATCCTCGATACCAGGGCGCAGTTTGACTTCTTTGATATCAAAGGTTTTCTGCTTTTTACGAGCTTCCTTTTCTCGTTTTTGCTGCTCGTAACGATACTTGCCGTAATCCATAATCCGGCACACCGGAGGTTTCGCTGTCGGCGCGATCTCCACTAAATCAAGATGTCTTTCCTGAGCCAGCTGTAAAGCATCCCGGCCGGACATAATACCCAGCTGTTCGCCTTCACCGGCAATAACGCGCACTTCCCGTGCCCGAATTTCTTCATTGATACGCAAGCTTTCTTTGCTAATAACCGTTCACCTCCAAAATTAAATAAAAAACGCGAGCAGATAATACTGCCCGCGCTGAAAATCATATCCAACCCTGTCGAGCCTGTGCTGCAAGGTGAGAAGCGAGCGGCTTCTGCTTTGTTACTTGGATATAATATCATACTGTAAGCTTTGTGTCAACAGCTTTCTTAATCTTTTCTTGCTCCCAGCTTACCGTCAAGATAGAACAGTCCGGAAATATTATCGCCGATCATTTCCAGTTTCTCAACGATCTCAGAAGCGTTGGCTTCCTCTTCTACCTGCTCATCGATAAACCATTTCAGGCAGCTTTGGGCCGCATAATCTTTTTCTTTCAATGCTACTTCATACATATCATAAATACGGGAAGTAACATACTTTTCGTGCTCCAGAACTTTTTTGAATAAAGCCAGCGGTGTACCGTAATCAGCAGCCGGCATATCAATCTGTAAAAGCTGTGGCTGTACGCCGCAGTCCTGCATAAATTTTACAAAACGCAGTGCATGCTCACGCTCTTCTTCATACTGCAGATACAGCCATTTAGCCATACCTTTATAATTTTTCGCTTCCATATCCAGGCTCATCGCCAGATACATATAAGCGGAATATAATTCAGCCTGAACCTGCTCGTTAAAAGATTTATAAACTTTTTTATTCATACTAACATCCTCCTTAGCGGCTTAGACAGCCGTTTTTACTAAATACATTATAACATTTTTTACTATTGTTTTCAATAACAATTATTTATTTCTTTCCTAAACCATTAAGATTTAGGAGTTCGATCACTTGATTTTTGTATCATAGACCTCATAAAAATGCCTGCTCCAGCCACAAAGCGGAACAGGCATTTTGCTTATTATTTCTTTTCAGCGATTTCTTTTTGCAGCATCGCAATAAAATCTTCCTGCTTCATAGCGCCAATATCGCCTTCACCACGACGACGTACGGCAACAGTACCGTCTTCGACTTCCTTATCGCCGATGACCAGCATATACGGAACCTTCTGCAGCTGTGCTTCGCGAATCTTGTAACCGATTTTTTCGTTACGGTCATCCAGATAAACCCGCAATCCCAGCTTGAACATTTCATCGCTTAATTTTTTAGCATACTCATAATGCTTGTCGGTGATCGGCATTACGCGCACTTGGCAGGGAGCCAGCCAGGCCGGGAAAGCACCGGCATAGTTCTCGATCAGGATGCCGATAAAACGCTCGATCGAACCGTAAACTACGCGGTGGATCATAACCGGACGATGCTTCAATCCATCTTCGCCGGTATAAGTCAAATCAAATTTTTCCGGCAGCAGCATATCCAGCTGGATCGTGCCGCACTGCCAGGTACGTCCGATAGAGTCAGTCAGATGAAAATCGATCTTCGGACCATAGAAAGCGCCATCGCCTTCATTGATCACATATTCAAGACCAAAATCCTCCATCGCGCTCTTCAACGCATTGGTAGTAGTTTCCCAGGTTTCGGCATCGCCCATTGAATCTTCAGGTCGGGTCGACAGTTCGGCATGATATTTCAGCCCAAAGGTTGCATAAACCTCATCAAACAAACGAATGACGTTTTGGATCTCGTCTTTGATCTGGCTGGGCATCATAAAGATATGCGCATCATCCTGTGTGAAGCAGCGTACACGGAACAAGCCATGCAAAGCACCGGACAATTCATGACGATGTACCAAGCCAAGCTCACCGGCACGGATCGGCAGCTCGCGATAGCTGTGCGGATGGGTTTTATAAACCAGCATTCCGCCGGGGCAGTTCATCGGTTTGATTGCGTAATCCTCGCCATCGATCTGAGTAAAATACATATTATCACGGTAATGATCCCAATGCCCGGAAGTTTCCCACAATTTCCGTGACAGGATCATCGGCGTTTTGATCTCCTGATAACCATAGCGTCTGTGCACTTCACGCCAGTAATTGATCAGCTCATTACGGATAACCATGCCATTGGGATGGAAGAACGGGAAGCCCGGTCCCTCCTCCATAATGCTGAACAGATCCAGTTCCTTGCCAAGTTTACGGTGATCACGTTTGGCAGCTTCTTCCAGCATATGCAGATAAGCGTCCAGTTCTTCCTTGCTGGGGAAAGCTGTGCCATAAATACGCTGCAGCATTTTATTCTTTTCATCGCCGCGCCAGTAAGCTCCGGCAATACTTTGCAATTTAAACGCCTTTACCCTGCCGGTCGACGGACAATGCGGACCTGCGCACAAATCGGTAAAGTCGCCCTGAGTATAGGTACTGATAACAGTATCTTCAGGCAGATCATTGATTAATTCGACCTTATATTTTTCATTTTTATCCGCAAACATTTGCAAAGCTTCATTGCGGGGCAATTCATTGCGCACAAGCGGAAGATTAGCTTTAACGATCTTAGCCATTTCTTTTTCAATATTCACCAGATCTTCCGGGACAAAAACATGCTCGCTGTCTAAATCATAATAAAATCCATTGGCAATAGCCGGCCCGATCGCAAATTTAGTATCAGGGAACAAATGCTGGATCGCCTGCGCCATGACATGTGCCGCCGTATGACGGATCGCATGCAGGCCTTCAGCGCTTTCGGGCACGACAAATTCTACTGCCGCATCCTGTTCCAATTTATCTGTCAAATCTTTATTCACACCATCTACTACTGCCAAAAGCGCCTGTTTGCCAAGCTTCTGCGACAAGCCCTTCGCTACTTCCAGCAAAGTCGTTCCGGCAGCAACTTCTTTAACACTGCCATCTTTTAAGGTTACTTTAACATTTGCCATTTCCTTAGCCTCCTAAAAATAAATAAACTCCGTTCCCTGGAAAGGGACGGAGTTGACCGCGGTTCCACCCTAATTGACCTGCCACTGGCAAGCCCACTCGGTACCGTTAACGCCGGCATACGACACTGCATACTTACTGCCACCTGGCAGGTTCCGCAATGTGGTTTGAAGGTGGTAAGGTCTATCGTTTTTCCAAAGCGCTTGCAGCCTGGGCGCTTCTCTCTGCAGGAAAGATACGTTAGCCTCGTCCTTCTCATAACCGATTGATTATGTGATTGACTCTAATTATAAACTTAACAATAATTATTGTCAATAATTTTGATTTGTAAAATTCTTGTAGCCAAATTTGTATCGTTATCTTATAATTATATTAGATTTAGTGATAGTTTTAGGAGATGCCCTAAATGAAACTTTGGAAGAATCAACTCAGACAAATACTGCTGCTATGCCTGTTATTGCTGTTTTTTACTTCGGCTCAGGCAGCAGAAAAAACAAAAGAAACCCTGCTTTTTTTACCTCTGGATAACCGTCCTGTCTGTTCCTCTTATGTTGTCAGCACAATGGAAGCAGCAGGTTATAAAGTACTGATTCCACCTGATAAATATCTTGCTTCGTATAATCGCAACGGCAGTCCTGATGAATTATGGAAATGGCTCGTCAGCCGTGCTCCGCAGGCAGAAGCCGCCGTTATTTCCACAGACAGCCTGATTTATGGCGGCCTGGTCGCTTCACGTACTCATCACGAACCGCAGGCAGTTTTAGAACAGCGCCTGCAGCGGCTTGAAACCCTGCGCGATCAATTTCCTGTACGCCTTTATGCCTTTTCAACCTTGATGCGTACACCACGTGCCAGTTTTGGCGCCGTTGAACCGCCTTATTATTCCAAAATCGGCCCGGCTATTTTCTGTTATTCCGAACTTTGTGACTCCGAGGATCTGATAGGCCTCAGCTTAAAAGACGCCTTAACGAAAAAAACTCTGGCCACCAATCTGCCCAAAGCAGATCTACAGGACTGGCTGGAACGGCGGCAAAAAAATCTTCATATCAACAGCAAGCTGACTGAAATGACCCGCAGTAACCGTTTCCACTTCCTGGCGATCGGCAAAGATGATAATGCGCCGCTGTCCCATACGCATATGGAAGCCCGCAAGCTGACCCAAGAAACCTATGACCTGACGCAGCGTACATTTCAGATCGTTCCCGGTGTCGACCAGTTGGGCCTGCTGCTGCTGACAAGAGCAGGCAATGAACTGAACCGTTACCAACCCAGAGTTTATGCTTTTTATGCTGACGGTTGGGGGCCACGCACGCTGCCGCAATATTCTGATATGACCTTAGGACAGTCAGTACCGCAGCAGATCTTAGCAGTAGATGGCCGCACTGCTACAAGTGCCGCTAATGCCGATATAGTCCTGGCACTCAATACGCCCTTCGACGGTGTGATGATGGATTCTACAGCTCCTTCGAACCAGTTTTTCTCTTCACCGCAAAACCGTACCTATATCGGACAGCTCAAACAGCTTCTGGACAAAGGTTACCAGGTATCTTTGGCTGACGTAGCCTATTCCAACGGAGCCGATAACGGCTTTATGAATGAACTGGCCAAGCAGGAGCAGCTGGAACGCCTGACAGCTTATAACGGCTGGAATACGGCAGACAATACCGTTGGTTTTGCTATCTGCCAGGGTATCCTGATGCCGCAAATGCCGAAACAGGAGGCGGAAAAGCTGATGCGGATCAGGGTCATCGACGACTGGTATTACCAGGCAAACGCCCGCCGCAGTGCCACAGCCTTTTTAGAAAGCAAAAATCAGAAGGCTGCCATTTACCTGCTCGGCCCCTATCAAAAACCGATCCATGAGCTGGCTTTAGGAGTTTGCCACGATTTGTCAGAGCGTTATAAATTTACGCAGAAAAGTAATTTTGACATTTTGTTCCCCTGGGACAGACTGTTTGAAATCAACGTAGAACTGAAAAAAGACAAAAAGAAATAACTGACGTTAAAATACCGTTGGACAAAACACACCAACGGTATTTTTTAATATTTTTTGCTTATTCACTTAAATATTTATCGTTTTTTAATAAATCATTTACTTTCAACAAAGTATTGCTATATTATTTCCTTAAGGAGGTTTTTATGGACACTATTGATACTGCAATTCTTAACTGTTTAAAAGAAAACGGACGCGCTACTTCTTCTGAAATAAGCAAAAAAGTAAGACTGTCAGTTCCTGCTGTTGCCGAAAGAATACGTAAACTCGAACAAAATTCAATTATCCAAAAGTATACAGTCAAGCTTGACCGTAAGCAGACAGGTCAAAATCTTTTGGCTTTTGTTTTTGTAAATATTGATAAAACAGAGCATATAGATGCTTTCCGCAGGCAAATAACAGCTCTTCCCTGTGTACTTGAATGTCATCATCTTGCCGGAACTTATGACTATTTGCTTAAAGTAAGTGTCAGCGATACAGCTGCTCTGGAAAGCTTTCTTACCAACATGCTCAAAAAAATCGACGGCGTCAACAGTTCTAACACCTTTATTACTCTGACAACGCTAAAGGAAGAATTAAATTGCTAAATACTTTTCTAGGCGGGCTGCGCCTGGGTATAATTTTACAATTGTCAGTTGGGCCTGTTTTTCTTTTTGTTCTTCAAACAACTATTACCCGGGGAATAACCTCTGCTTTACTCGCCGTAACAGCAGTAACTTTAATTGACGCCTGTTATATCCTGCTGGCATTATTAGGTATCGGAACCTGGCTTCAGAACAACCCTTTGCTGCAAAAGAGATTACGTTATTTGAGCGCTTTGATTTTACTGTTTTTTGCCTTACAGACATTTTTTCCTGCCATGAGTCTGCCCCAATTCTTCCATGGCAACACTGCATTAACCAACAGCTTTGCGGCTGCTGCTGTACTGACTTTAAGTAACCCGCTGACAATTATTTTCTGGTGTGGTATTTTATCCGCCCAACTTGTTAAAGAGCAGTTTACAAATCTACGACTCTTCATTTTTTGCTGCGGTTGTATAAGTGCGACTTTTATAGTCCTAAGCGGCACTGCCTTTTTATGCAGCAAGGCTACACTTTTGCTGACCCCTCTACTGCAGCAGCTTCTTAAAACATTTATCAGCGGTTTCTTGATGCTGATGGCTTACAAAACGCTCTTTAGCCACTGATTTTTCATTAAACGATCCTAGCATCTTCCATTTTAACTATACTGATTATAAAAACGAAACACCATACTCTAAAAACGTGAAGTGGTCAATACTTAGTAGACACAAAAATCCTGTTAGGCCGTCAGTTCTG
>NZ_CATWDQ010000029.1:0-18677 GCF_958349595.1 uncultured Phascolarctobacterium sp.
GCTATACTTTTTCCTGCTGTTTTTAACAATCTGCTCTCCCCTTAATTACAGCTTTAAATTTAACACTTACAAGCTTTCCCAAATATTGGTTTTCCATTTTCTTATTTAATCATTAACTTATTTTTCGAATTAAAACCTTAAAAATATTTAAAATAGTAATAACCATTATAATTATAGCACTTGTGTACCCCCCCGCAAGACACTTACTTTTAATGTGTGTAAAAATTTTATTGTGTCTTGCCCGGCGCATTACGCCAGCGACTTTAAAACTATCGGCGTCTGCGCACGGCCTTTGCTTACATCAGCTTCAAATAAGCACAAAAAAATACCGTTCAGCATTACACTGAACGGTATTCGTCCGTTACTAATTTCAAATTTTATACAGTTTTCATTAACGCAGACTATTATAGTCAGCCTGCGTCACATACACCTGTTAAGTTTTATTTCAGCATTTCCAACACACACAAAGCGCTTAAAGTTTTAGAATCGAAGATCTCGCCAGCCAGCACCATTTGCCTGACCTGCTGCGGCGTTAAGGCCACAATGTCGATAAACTCATCTTCATCTGTATGCTGAGCGTGCTTTTCCAGTCCACGTGCCGCATAAAGGTGAATAACTTCATCCGTAAAGCCCGGCGTGGTAACGATAGAAGTAAGCTTCTGCCATTCCTGAGCGCTGTAACCGGTTTCTTCCGACAGTTCCCTTGCCGCGCACACGTCAGGTTCCTCGCCCGGATCAAGTTTTCCTGCCGGGATCTCGTACATTACCGTCCCCACTGGATACCGGTACTGCTTAACAAAAATCATCCTGCCGTCGTCTAAAATCGGAACAATAGCGACAGCACCCGGATGATGGATCAGTTCACGGGTCGTTTCCCTGCCATTCGGCAAGGTCACTGTATCGATGTTTACCTGCAGCAAACGTCCGGAAAATCCGACTTTACTGCTGATAAAGGTTTCGTCTAAATTTGCCTGATGAAATTTTTTCATAACGCTCACCTTGCCTGTTTATTTTTGGCAGCCGCTGCCAGAAGTTCCTTAGCGTTGGCATAAGCAACTTCGCTGACGTTGTCGCCGACAGTCATACGCATCAGCTCCTGAATACGTCCTTCTTCATCCAGCGTCGTCAAGCCTGTCGAAGTGCGCCCGCCCGCGCTTTCCTTACGGATCAGGATATGTCTGTCAGCAAAAGAAGCGATCTGCGGTAAATGCGTAATACACAGCACCTGTCCTACTTTAGCAATAACAGCGATCTTTTCAGCCATTTTCTGCGCCGTGACACCGCCAACACCTGTATCGATCTCGTCGAAAACCATCGTCGGCACGCCGCTGGCATTTAAAAGCACGGTTTTGATAGCCAGCGCCACACGTGAAAGCTCGCCGCCGGAAGCTACTTTTAATAAAGGCCGGATCGGTTCGCCCAGGTTCGCCGTAAACAGGAAGGTCAGTTCATCCTTACCGGTTTTGCCGGGCGTTTCTTTAGCAGCAACGGCGATCTCAAACTTTCCTTCCGGCATCGCCAGATCGTGAATATGCGTGGTCACTTTATCCGCCAGTTCGGCTGCGTATTTACAGCGCAGCTGTGACAAGCTTTGTGCCTGCTGTTCTAACTCGCTTTTTTGCTGCGTCAAAAGCTGTCTTGCTTTAGCAATATTCGTTTCCAGCTGCGTCAGGTCGTCAGCCTGCTGCTGCGCCTGCTGTAAATAGGCATCGATAGCTTCGTAGCTGTCGCCGTATTTCTTCTGCAGCCGATACCACAGGTCCAAACGGCCCTCAACATAAGCGGCTCTTTCGGCATCGTATTCTTCACTGCTCAAGTAATCACTCAGCTCGCGCCGGCATTCGTCCAGAGTAATCCAGCTGCTTTCCAGATTTTCGCAGACACTGCTCAAGCGTTCGTCATAACGTACAACAGCGCCTAACTGGTCTTTAGCAGCCGCAAGGCCGTCAAGGATACCTCTTTCAGCATCCAGATATTCATGCGCACTGCTGACTGCCGTCATGATCTTACCGCTGTTTTGCAGCCGTCTGGCTTCTTCCTGCAGGACTTCCAGTTCGCCGGCTTCCAGAGCAGCGTCGGTGATTTCTTTGATTTCCCACTCCAGCCTGTCCAATATGCGTTCCCGCTCGCTGCCGGTATTTTCCAGCTGCGTCAATCTGGCCTGAGTCGCCAGATAAGCTTCATACAGCGTCTGATACGTTTTAAGCACAGGAGCGATCTCCTTACGTCCGTATAGATCGACCAGCGTCAAAGGTGCATCTGGCTTTAAAAGCGCCTGGTTTTCATGCTGACCGTGAATGTCGACTAAAAGTTCGCTGAAGCTTTTGAGCACTGCCAATGGCACCTGCACGCCGTTAACTGTAGCCTGGCTTTTGCCGTTGGCTAAAATACGCCGTCTCAAAAACAACTCGTCCTCTTCATCGATCCCCTGCTGTGCCAGCAAAGCCTTGACGGCCTCTATCCCGCTGATGTCGAACACTGCCTGTACCCAAAAGGAATCAGCCCCGCTGCGGATATAATCCGCCGAAGCACGATTGCCAAGTACGATGCCGAAAGCATCGATCAGGATAGATTTGCCGGCGCCGGTCTCGCCTGTAAAAATATTGAAGCCGGAAGCAAAATCTATTTTCGCATCTTCAATTAAAGCAAAATTATGCACATGCAAAGATTGCAGCATCGTTCAACGACCCCGTCCTTATCAGCGATTATTAAAACGTTCCATAAAAGTCGCCGTATTTTCTTTTGAAGCGACAGCAACAAAAATAGTATCGTCCCCGGCAACCGTTCCCAACACTTCCGGCCATTTCATGTAATCGATAGCATAAGCTACGGATTGAGCCGTGCCGGGCAGACTGCGGATAACGACCAGATTTTCGGAAGCACGCATCCCCACGATAGAATCCTGGAAGGTACGTTCCAAACGGCCGGGAGTCAGCAGCATATTATGTTCTTTCGGAAAAGCATAATGATAGTTGCCTTCGGCATCCGGGACTTTGATGAGCATCAACTCTTTGATGTCGCGGGAAACTGTGGCCTGTGTCACCTCGATACCTTCGTGGCGCAGCGCAGCCGCCAGATCTTCCTGGGTCTCGATTTTACTGTGTTCGATGATTTCTTTGATCTTACCGTGTCTGATACCTTTCACGTCTCTCACCTCATATCTTTATTTGTAAGCTGTTGGATATTTTAAAGCATTTCCGTGTTGCGGATCAGCTTTTCCTGCCATGTTTCATAATAACTGCGGCCATTGAGCCTGATAAACGTCACCTTATTGGGGCTTTTAGCAATTCTTACTGTGTCATTTTCCGCTATAGCGGCTATTATCTCACCGTCAGCAGAAAGCAGAAGTTCTTCGTAGGGCGGCACAGCATTCAATTCAATGACTTTGTCCATCGGGATCAAAAGCGGCCTTGTATAAAGCGCATGAGCGCAGATCGGCGTAATAATAGTGACATCAAGGCTTGGATGCACCAGCGGCCCGCCTGCTGACAGAGAATAAGCAGTAGAGCCTGTCGCCGTTGCCACAATGAGACCGTCGGCGGCATAATTGCCAGAACGCTTGCCGTTGACCTTTAAGCTGAGGTGCGCCAGTTTGGAAAAATGCCCCCTGGCCACTACCATATCGTTCAATGCGTGAGCGTCGACCAAAACCTTACCGTCACGCCAGACGCAGGCCTGCAGCTGGCTGCGTTCTTCCAGTACATATTCGCCGGAGGTCAGCTTTGGCAGCGCTTCCGGCAGATCTTTGAGTTCTATCTCAGCTAAAAATCCCAGTTTGCCAAAATTGACGCCAAAAACAGGGATTTTGAGCGGCGCTAAAAATCTTGTCATCTGCAGCAGCGTACCGTCACCGCCCAAAGATACAGCCATATCCATCTGCTTCAGGCTCGTCCTGTCGCAAACGTCGTAGCCGGGCCTGGCTGCGTATGCCAGACGCTGCGGCAGCACTGCTTCGATACCGGCCTTATCACACAGTTCCAGCACTTTCGGCAGGCTGTTTTTGACATTTTCTTTTTTCATATTGGGGAAGATACCCAATCGCAATTTATTCATAAAAGCCTCACTGTTTTTACTCTTGGGTCTGCGGTTTATCCAGATCGCCATGGGATCTGGAAACAAGCTCGTCGATCATCGCTTCGCTGACGGCATCGTCATCGCCCAGCGTCAGATGCAGTAAATATTCAATATTGCCTTCCGGCCCTTTGATCGGCGAAAAATCCAGCCCGGCAATGCCGAAGCCTTCTGTTTTGGCAAAATTGACGACCTTTTTGATCACGCCGGCATGTACTTTAGGATCGCGGACAACGCCTTTTTTGCCAACATTCTCTTTGCCGGCTTCAAACTGCGGCTTGATCAGCGCGATTACAAATCCCGTCGGTTTCAGCAGCTTATGCACCGCCGGCAGCACTTTATCCAGAGAAATAAAGGCTACGTCGATAGTCGCCGCATCCACCTGCTCTCCCAGGCTGTCAGCTTCCAGATACCGTACATTGGTACGTTCCATATTGACGACGCGCTCATCATTGCGCAGCTTCCACGCCAACTGACCATAGCCTACATCAACGGCATACACCCTTACCGCCCCGTTTTGCAGGGCACAATCGGAAAACCCGCCTGTGGAAGCACCAATATCGGCAACTATTTTACCCTTGACACTGATAGGAAAGATCTGCAGGGCTTTTTCTAGTTTTAACCCGCCGCGGCTCACATATTTGAGTTTTTCACCCAGCAGACGTATCGCCGCATCTTCGGGGACCTGCGTTCCCGGTTTATCTATTTTCTGTTCGTTGACCAACACCTGTCCTGCCATGATCGCAGCCTGAGCCCTGGCCCGGCTTTCAAAAAGACCTCTGGCAGTCAGCAGTGCGTCTAATCGTTCTTTTTTCACTTAGCTTCGTCGGCACCTTTCACCCAGGCAGTAATTTTTTCTGTAATGCTGCCGGTATCCAAACCCATATCCCGGAACAGATATTTTTTATCGCCATGCGGCACAAATTCGTCAGGAATCCCCAGATTCAAGACCTGCACCTTTTGCAGCAGTCCTGCCGCATTGAGCAGTTCCAGAACTGCCGAACCAACGCCGCCAGCCAACACCCCTTCTTCCAGAGTCACCAGTCTGCCACACGTTGCGGCGGCCTGCATGATCAGGTCTTTGTCCAGCGGTTTGGCAAAGCGCAGATTGACCACACCAGCCTGGATACCGCTAGCCGCTAAAGCATCAGCCACCTGCAGAGCCGGCTGCACCATACTGCCGATCGCCAGCAGGCAAACGTCTTTGCCTTCCCGCAGCAGCTCGCCCCTGCCTATGGGCAGCTCAGGCAGTTCACTTTCACAAGACACACCGACACCACTGCCGCGCGGATAACGGATCGCAACCGGTCCGTTAAATTTCAGCGCCGTATTCAGCATCTGCCGCAGCTCATTTTCATCTTTCGGCGCCATGACAGTCATCTTCGGCATCGACCGCAGATAAGCATAATCAAAAACGCCATGATGCGTATAACCGTCGTCACCGACGATACCTGCACGGTCAAGACACAAGGTCACGTGCAGATCCTGCATGCAAATGTCATGCAGCACCGAATCATAAGCTCTTTGCAAAAAGGTAGAATAGACAGCGACTACAGGCTTCAGCCCGGCAGCAGCCATACCCGCAGCAGCCGTTACAGCATGCTGCTCGGCAATGCCTACGTCCAAAAACCGCTGGGGATAGCTTTCCGCAAATTTGTTCAAACCTGTACCATCAGGCATAGCCGCCGTAATGGCAACAATATCAGTATCCTGTTCAGCCAGTTCTACCAGAGTTTTGCCGAATATTTCCGTATAAGTTACAGGAGCTTCAGGATCAGTGATTTTTTTCCCTGTAGCGATCTCAAAAGGACCAGTACCGTGAAATTTATTCGGACTGGTTTCAGCAGGCTCATAGCCCTTACCTTTTTTGGTGATCACATGCACAAGAACCGGCCCGTTGACATGCTTGGCTGCTTCCAAGACCTCCAGCAGCTTGCTTAGATCATGTCCGTCGATCGGCCCCAGATATTTAAAGCCCAGTTCTTCAAAAACGGAGCTGGGTACCATCAGGTACTTAACGCTGCCTTTGACACGTTCGATAGCATTCAAAACATCGGCGCCGAAGTCAAGGCCTTTCAGCCAGCCTTCCACGTCGTGTTTGATTTTATTATATGTTTCGCCCGTACGCAGGTCGCACAAATACTGCGACATGGCACCCACGTTTTTTGAAATGGACATCTCGTTATCATTTAAAATAACGATCATTTTTTTATGCAGATCGCCGGCATTATTCAAGGCTTCAAAAGACATACCGCCTGTCATCGAGCCATCACCGATAACAGCGATCACATTATTGTCTTCACCTTTAAGGTCGCGTGCTACCGCCATACCCAAAGCTGCCGAGATCGACGTGCTGGAATGGCCGGTACCAAAAGCATCGTGTTCGCTTTCTTTCCGCTTAGGGAAACCTGACAGGCCCTGATATTGCCTCAGCGTTGGAAACTCTTCCTTGCGTCCGGTGAGGATCTTATGGATATAGGACTGATGCCCTACGTCCCAGATGATTTTATCTTTAGGCGTCGTAAATACTTTGTGCAAAGCCAAAGTAAGTTCTACCACACCTAAATTAGGCGCCAGATGTCCGCCGTTTTTAGAAACGACATCAATGATCAGCTGTCTGATCTCGCCGGCCAAAAGCTTCATTTCATCCAGCGTCAGCATTTTCAGATCTGCGGGAGAATTTATTTTTTGCAACAATTGCTCATTTTGCATTCAGCAATCCGCCTTTCTTCTCAATAACAAGTAGCTCAGCTTTTACGCCCGCACATCATTTTTGTGATCTCACGCAGAGCTTCGGCATTTTCGCCAAACATTTCCAGACAGCTCAGCGCTTCATCAACAGTTTTCTGGGCCAGCGCTTTCGCGCCTTCCAGCGTATATAAAGTCACGTAAGTAGATTTATGTTTTTTCTCGTCGCTGTGCGCTGCCTTACCCATCTGGGCAGCGTCGCCTTCAACGTCAAGGATATCGTCTGTGATCTGGAAAGCCAGACCCAGCAGGTCGGCAAATTTAGTCAGAGCCAGCAGCTCTTCACTGGACGCACCTGACAAACGTGCGCCGCTGCGCACGGCCGCAATAAAAAGCGCGCCGGTTTTTCCTGCATGCAGTTTGCGCAGTTCTTCTTCGCTGATCTGCTTGCCTTCGGAATCAAGATCGATCACCTGACCGCCGACCATCCCAAAGTTGCCGGCACACATCGCCACTTCGCGCACCGTTTCGATCAAAGCTTCCGCCGGTACGTTTTTCTGTTCCAGCATCACTTCAAAAGCCAGGGTCAGCAAAGCATCGCCTGCCAAAAGCGCCATTGCCTCGCCGAAAACCTTATGGTTAGTCAGCCGTCCGCGACGGTATTCATCATCATCCATACAGGGCAGATCATCGTGGATCAGAGAGTAAGTGTGGATCATTTCCAGCCCGCAGGCTACCGGCAGAAAATTATAACCGCTGACGCCCAAAGCATCGGCCGTTGCCATTAAAATGATCGGACGAATACGCTTGCCGCCTGCCAGCAGGCTATAGGCCATTGCTTCGTCGACACGCGAGATCCCCTTTTTTTCCAAACGTTTTTCTAAAAAAGTATTGACCAGTTTCTGTCTGTCCTCATAATACCTGTTAAAATCCATGTCAATCCTCCAGATCTGCGAATGTTTCCAGTTCATATTCGTCATCGCTGCCATTATCTGCCACAACGATTTTTTCTACTTCCTGCTGAACGGTGTTGAGTTTGGTCATGCAAACCTTACTCAAAGCCACGCCCTGCTGAAATGCAGCCAAGGCTTCCTCTAAAGGCAGCTCGCCGCTTTCCAAAAGCTGTACCTGCTGTTCCAGCTCGGCCAGCGCATCTTCAAATTTTATATTTTTGGCGATTTTTTTCATCGTCATTTCTGTTCACGCCTTTCTACCTGCTGCACTATCGATATTACGTCGCCGTCGGCGACCTGTGTTCTGAGTTCTTCGCCCCAGCGTACGTCTTCGATACTGCGCAGGGCTTTGCCCGCATCTGTTTTCGTTATCGAATAACCTCTGGCAAGTACTGTCAGCGGTGATAAAGCATCGAGCCGCGCTGCCAGCAGGCCAAACTCATGCTGACGCTGCCGCAGGATACTTTCCATCCTGCCCTGCATCTGACGCATCGCCATATCGGTACGCTGCTGTAACGGTTCCAGCCAGCGTTCCGGTCTGGTCAGAGCCCAGGAGTCCTGCAAACGCTGCAGCTTATGCTGCGCCTGTTCCAGCTGATGCAAAAGCACCCGCTCGCCACGGGCCGTCAATTCTTCAACATAACGCAGATAAGCATCAGCATCAGCAACGACCAGCTCCGCTGCCTGCGAAGGTGTCGCAGCCCTGCGGTCAGCAGCAAAATCTGCCAAAGTAAAATCCGTTTCGTGCCCCACTGCCGAAACTACAGGTATTGCAGAAGCGGCAATAGCACGCACAACAGGCTCTTCATTAAAAGCCCACAATTCCTCTATAGAACCGCCGCCGCGTCCCACGATCAGGACGTCGGCCAAACGGTGTTTATTCATAAATTGGATCGCTCTGACGATCTCAGCAGCAGAACCGTCACCCTGCACCTTGACAGGAAAAAGCAGCAGCTTGATACCGCGATTGCGCCGTCTGGCAACAGTGATCATATCGCGTACAGCAGCACCTGAAGGCGATGTTATCATACCGACTGTTTTCGGGTTCAGCGGCAGTTCACGTTTACGAGCGCTGTCAAACAGGCCTTCCTCAGTCAGTTTTTTCTTCAGCTGCTCGTAGGCCAGCATCAGATCTCCTGCTCCTAAAGGCAGCAGCAGGTCTGTATACAGCTGATAGACGCCGTCGCGCTCGTACACACCTACACGGCCGATAGCTATGACAGTATCGCCGTTTTGCGGTTCAAAACGCAGACTGCGCGCCTGATTGCGAAACATAACTGCTTTTAATACGCCGCCGGCATCTTTCAGGGTAAAATAGCAATGACCTGAAGCATAGCGCTTAAAGTTAGATATCTCACCCTGGATCTGGATATTAGTAAAAGTGCGATTGCCCTCCAGCAGGCTTTTGATCATTAAATTTATTTCACTTACGGAATAAATCACTTCATTCATAACGGCTTTCTCCCTGCCTGAACGCATATGCAGCACAACCGGCAGCATTATCCGGGCTGAAGCGGCTTTCCGGTATCCAGACCCTGATCCTGCGTTTAGCAAGCTTTTCTATCAGATGGCTGCGGATATAGCTGTTAGAAGCCACTCCGCCGACCAGTAAAACGTCAAAAATTTCTTTCTGCGCCGCCACATTGCGGATCATTCTGACAAAAGTTTCTGCCAGAGCATACTGCACTCCTGCCGCCAAAGCTGCAGGATCAGCACCAGCCTCCAGCTTGCGTAAAGCTGCTGTTGCCGGGCCGGACAAACTGACGTCACCCTGACGCACTGCTACCGGCACTTCGATGCAGTCGTCTGCTGTTGCAGCCAACCGCTCTAAAGCAGGCCCGGCGGGAAACTGTAAACTCAGGGCAACCCCTACTCTGTCGATAAACTGCCCCGCGTGCAGGTCTTTACTGCCGCCTGCCTGAGTCAATTCATAATTACCGTCAGCACGTTTTTCCACTGCCAATAAATCGGTAGTACCTCCGGAAGCATGCAAAAGCAGAAAACGGTCGGCATCAGGACCCTGCGCTGACCATAATCCGGCTTCCAAATGATTTTCCTGATGGCTGATCTCATGCAGCGGGATTTCGCTTGCAGCCGCTAGGGAACGCGCCAGACCTAAACCAACCAAAAAGGCCGGCATATACGAATTTTCCAGCGGACGCGGCCGTGCAGAAACACCGATACCAACGATTTTCAGCGGCTTTGTAAAAAGCTCCTGCATCAGATCCGGCAGGTTACGAGTATGCTGAAACACCATTTCTGACTGCTGCAGCCCTCTGCCGCCCTGCTTTACCTGTAAGATCCTGCGGGCCTCGCCCACCAGCCTGCCTTCTCTGTCGATCGCTGCGACCGATGTCGTATAACAGCTGGTATCAATGCCCAGATAAACCTCATTTTTATACATCACTGCGAACCATTTTACCTAAAACCCCGTTGATAAACCGCGGAGTATCATCTGTTCCGTAAATTTTCGCTATTTCTACAGCTTCGTTGATCGCTACATTAGGCACCAGCTTTTCCGGTGCAAAAAACATTTCGTAAACAGCGACCCGCAAAATATTACGATCGACTGCCGGCATACGCTCTAAAGTCCAGTCAATAGCATATTCGCTTATTTTGGTATCGATAGCTTCATTATTAGTCAGAACGCCATTTAAAACATCCAGCGCATAAACTCTGGCTTTTTCGGCGCTTTTATCCGCCCGTTCTTCAATAGCCGCGTCCAGCGCCGCTGTACTGTCGACCTGGGCAAAATCTATTTGAAACAAACTTTGTAAAACCAATTCCCTTGCAATCCTGCGAATCATATTAGCCCTCTCTCGTCTAAAATTTATTTATGGTAGCCGGGCGGCAGCAGCCTGTCCAGCCATTCCAGTAAGTCTTCTTTTTTATCCAGCTTGTTGCCCAGGAAGAACCCGGCAGTAATGCAGATCAGCAGAAAGATCGTCTGCAGAAAGCCTAAAAGCAAAAACATCACGCCGATAAACAGTCCAAACAAAGAACCCAGCAGGCGGCCGCGGTAATTCTTCCAAAGGTCACTTAAAATTTCGTTAAACATACCGTCGTCCCCCTTAGCCTTTTGCTTTGATCTGTTTGAAGAACAGGTCTATATCACCGATCTCCATACCCAAAACCTTTTTTATGGTATCGCGTACATTATATTTGATCTCATCGGTAGTTTCAGGAATATTGATGCCAGGTTCTATGGAAGCATTGATGCGGATACTGATATGGTCTTCGCCCATTTTAGCCTCGACCTTAACACCGTAAACGCCATAGACCTCTTTTGCGATCTCGGCCACATAATCTTCGATCGCGCTTTTGCCGACAGATACTTTGCCGGTATCAGCACTGCTGATCGTCAGCGAAGTCATGCCTGTGGCACCGATACCTGCTATAAGCAGGCGCAGGCTCACCAGCAGAATAATAATACCTCCCACCGCATATTCCCAGTTACCGGGGATCGTCGCAAAGAAAGCAGTGATAGCGGTCTGGCCGATAATACCCAAGCTGCAAAGCACTACCAAAACTGCTACTACTGCCATCAAAAAAGTGTATAAAGTTAAAATAATTCTATCAGGTATTCCCAAAATAACTCACTCCTCACTAAAGAAATTTTCATGGGCGGCGTCCATTTTTTCCAGGCTCTCTTCCAATTCACTCTTGGGTCGGCGCGCCACGCCCTGTATATGCACATCGACGAATTTAACTTCATAACCAGTCATGTTCTCGATTGCTTCTTTGACCTTTTCCTGTATTTCCAACGCTATTTCAGGGATACATGAGCCATATTCAACATTGACATAAACCGCTGCCGTTACCACATGTCCATCGACAGTGATCCGTACGCCTTTGGCAAAGCTTTTCTTGCCTAAAAATTCATTCAGGCCTTCGGCAAAACTGCCGCTCATACCAATAACACCGTTGACTTCCTGAGCAGCCAGACCGGCAACGATACTTATCACTTCGTCTGCGACCTTCACATCTCCGATCTCGTCCGGCAGCTGTTCTTCATTTACTATAGCCGCATCGGCCGCTTTTGCAGCCTGCGCTTCACCGATTTCCAACTCTTTCTCTTCAGCATCTATTTTCAACACCATGCCACCTCCTGTCTGTGCGGCAACAGAATATACTTACCCTATTTTGGTTTTAATTATACCACAACCACTGTCTGAATACTATGCATAAATGCATAAAAAAACAGCGGCGAAAATAAATCCACCGCTGTTTGAACAGTCTTTTTCAATTATGCGCGTTCGATGTAGTCGCCGGTTCTGGTATCGATGCGAAGAACGTCGCCTTCGTTGATGAACAGAGGAACTTTAACAACATAGCCGGTATCCATTTTAGCCGGTTTGCTGCCGCCGGTAGCGGTATCGCCGCGGATGCCGGGGTCAGTCTCAATTACGGTCAGCTCAACAGTATTCGGCAGGTCAACGCCGAGAATACGGCCTTCGTAAACCATGATCTTAACATCCATGTTTTCTTTCAGGAAGTTCAAAGCATCGCCCAATTGCTCTTTCGTCAATTCGGTCTGCTCATAGTTTTCGTTATCCATGAAAACATATTGTCCATCAGATTCATACAGATACTGCATTTCGCGGCGGTCGATACGTGCTTTCGGCAGACGTTCGCCTGCATTGAAGGTACGTTCAACAACGGAACCGGTGCACAGATTACGCATTTTAGCACGGACAAACGCCGCACCCTTACCAGGTTTTACATGCTGGAACTCAACGACTTGCCAGGCATCGCCGTCGATAGTAACAGTCACATTGGTTTTAAATTCGTTAGTAGAAATCATAAATAGTCCTCCTATATAAAAAATTAAACAATTTCCATCAGCTGTTTTTTAACCCCGGTCAGCACTTTTGCGCCTTCGTCGGTCAACACAACCGTGTCTTCTATACGTACACCGCCCTTACCGGGGATGTAAATACCAGGTTCAACAGTAAATGTCATACCAGGCTGCAAAACTACATTCTGACCGCGTTTGTTGATATTCGGCATTTCATGGATTTCCAGACCGATACCATGTCCCAGCCCATGCACATAGTTTTCGCCATAGCCGCGGGAAGTTATATAATCCCTGACAACAGCGTCCAGCTCTGCACCAGTTATACCGGGTTTAGCATTTTTCAGACCGCGCCACTGGGCTTCTTCAACAATGGTATAAATTTCTTTATGCCACGAGTTGGCCATCCCCAAGACAACGGTACGGGTCATATCCGAATGATAGCCGTCATAAACGGCGCCGAAATCAAAAGTAATAAAATCGCCAATCTCTACTTCCTTATCAGAAGCGATACCATGCGGCAGCGCAGAACGTTCACCTGAAGCTACGATAGTTTCAAAAGCGAGTTTTTCTGCTCCCAGGCTGCGCATATAGTATTCCAGACGGCCAGCCAGTGTTTTTTCAGTCATGCCGGGCTGTAATTCATCCAGCAGCCGCAGATATGCCTCGTCGGCAATTTTTACGGCACGCCACATCAATTCCAGCTCGCGTTTATCTTTGACCATACGGATATATTTCAGATCGATGACCCGCAGCTCTTTGCCGCCTAAAAGTCCCTGCAAAGTATTGAAGTCATTATAAGTGAAATAATCGCCGTCAAAGCCAACTATTTTAGCGTCCTGCGCCAGTTCGGCCACAGTCTGCCAGATATTTTCCGCATATTCGACGATATGGCAGCATTTAGCTTCCGCCCTTGCTTGATACAAATATCTGCCATCAGTGACAAGGACAGCCCGACGGTCATCGGCATAAAGAATGCTCGAATCACCTCTGAAGCCGGTCAAATAGCGAATTGTATTAACGTCTTTGATAACGACGCAATCCAAATGTTCTTTTTCCAGAAAATCAAAGATTTTACCGATACGCGGCATAAATCCTTACCTCACTTTTTTTATAAAATAATACGATACCCAAATATTTTATCACACTTTTGACAATTTGCCTACAAAGCTTCATTAAAACTTTCAAGAATTTCTACTGCAAACGGCATATTTTCAATAATTTCCAAAACATCATTATAGGTATCAGGCGTACCACGCAAAAGAATAATGCCTTCCTGATGATCAACCGTGCTGACTAGAGCCAGATGCTCATAGCCTTCCATGATCCAGTTTACATCCGCTATACGCTCAGGCGCCACCTTTGCGTAGATGGTACTTCGGTCTTCTAACATATTACCTTCCTCCGCAGCAGCGAATCGGGCAGCAGTGCCCTGTCGCTGACGATAGAAAATTTTTGCTGGGCATGCGGGGCGCAGTCGATACTTTCTCCGTCTGCATTGCGCATATCCTCTAATGTGAGCGGGAATAATTCCCCATCCGGCATCAGTATTTCCAATACCTCGCCGTTTTTTACATTGTTGCGCTGTTCGATATAAGCGCGTTTGGCAGCAGCATCATAAGCAAGCACGATGCCGACAAAATCATGTGTCTGCTCGTAGCTGGAGGTCGTATAGACCTGTCCGTCACTGCCAGGCCTGCCAAAGGCAAACCCTTTCGTATACGGCCTGTGCGAAACTTTTTCCAATTCCTGACGCCAGGCATCCGTCACCTGATAATTTTGAGGATCGTTCCAGTAAGCATCGATCGCCTTACGATAAACACTTACCACAGTCGCCACATAATGAATACTCTTCATGCGCCCTTCGATCTTCAGGCTGCAAATACCGGCTTCGGCCAAATCAGGGATATGGTCGATCAGACACAGATCCTTGGAATTCATTACATACGTACCGCGTTCATCCTCTTCAATATCAAAGCCTTCGTCCGGGCGGTTTTTCTCGACCAGGCTGTATTCCCATCGGCAGGCCTGCGCACAGGCACCGCGGTTGCCGTCGCGTCCCGTCAGATAACTGCTCAGCAGGCAGCGCCCGGAATACGAGATGCACATTGCGCCATGCACAAAGGCTTCTAATTCTACCTCAGTCCTGGAGCCGATCTCCCGGATCTCCTCCAGCGACAGCTCGCGTGCCAGGACGACACGTTCAGCTCCCAATGCCTGCCAGGCCTGCACCGCCGCCCAGTTGCTTGTATTAGCCTGCGTGCTGACATGCAGCGGCATTGCCGGTACAGTCTGACGCGCTATATTCCAGACCCCCAGGTCAGAAATCAGCAGCGCGTCCACACCAGCCTGCTGCAAATCAAGCAAATAAGCAGGCAGCCTGGCTAAATCTTCGTTATGGGCAAAAATATTGACTGTCACATAGACTTTTTTACCAAGCCCATGCGCATAAGCAGCCGCTTCAGCAATTTCCTCGATGCCGAAATTATTGGCAAAAGCGCGCAGACCAAACATCTTGCCGCCCAAATAAACGGCATCGGCACCATAACGCAAAGCTATTTTACATTTTTCCATATTTCCTGCCGGCGCCAAAAGCTCCGGCTTATTTTTCATTCTTGTCATATTACTTCCTTACTGTGGTCCATGAATATCTTCGATCGCTTTCAAATGTTCGGCATAAGTTTTAGTAAAACGGTGATGTCCGTCTTTTTCGGCAACGAAGTATAAATACTCTGTTTTTTCAGGATTCAAAACAGCCTTGATCGCACTCATACCGGGACTGGCGATCGGCCCTGGCGGCAAGCCTGGGTTCTGATAAGTGTTATAAGGATTTTTGATCCTGGTATCAGCGATGGTGATCTCTTCTTTTTGCGTACCCAAAATATACTGTATCGTCGTATCCGACTGGATCGGCATATAAATCTCCAGACGCCGCAGAAAAACACCTGCAATACGGGGCTGTTCTTCTTTAAAAACAGCTTCCATCTCTACCAGGGAAGCCATATTGACCAGATCCCTGATCGACATTTTCTGCTTTTCAGCTTCTTCCTGGATATTCTCTTTATTCATCTGCGTATTGAATTCCTTGACCATCATGGCCAGCATCTCTTTTTCATTCATACCGATGTCAAACATATAGGTAGACGGAAAAATAAAGCCTTCCGCTTTATAAATAACATTGGGATCGCTGGTTTCCATATAGGGATACGGCGTATAGTTGCGGGCAGCTTCGATAAACTTTTCCGCAGAGCCCAAACCTTCTGCCTCGATCTTTTTAGCAGTTTTTACAACCGTATAGCCTTCCGGCACCGTAAATCTTATCCGCTGCACCTGCCCCTTCGACAAAACCTCAACGATCTCGCTGTTGGACATGCCGGCTGTTATTTCATAGCGTCCAGCCTGCAGATCCCGTTCTAATCCGCGAAACTTTGCTTCCAGCCGAAACGCTTCCGGTGTTTTTACCAATTTTTGCTTATGCAGCAGATTCGCGATATCTGCTGTCGTCATTCCCGGCTCGACCGTGATCAGATACGGGCTGCCTGTCGCCAGATCCTTATTGCTGCCAGTGTAGTTCAATACCCAGTAAGCACCTACTACTACTACCAGAAAGATGCCTAAAATAAAGGGCAATACCTTCCTCATTTTTCCATTCCCTTCACGCCAGAGATAATAAAGCTCAAAAAGTGCCGGACAGTATGTCCGGCACTATAAGTCGTTATTCTTCGTCCCAGTCTTCTACGAGTTTTTCGTAAGCAGCTTTTACTTCATCAAACTCTTCGTCAGTAGGAGCCAAATAAACCTCTTCGCCGTTTTCATCAAACTCAATGCGGGCGATGATCACATTTTCTTCTTCGTCATCTTCATGCTCATGGCAGTGACAGTCTTCATCTTCACATTCGCAGTCTTCCAAATCTATCTGCGCTAAAATTGCGAAGTTTTTCTTGCCTACAGGTACTACCATTTCTTCGCGGAAATACAATTCATTGCCTTCATCATCAGTGATAACAACGATTTGTTCTTCTTCCATAGCTTCCATATTTTCTTTATTTTCTGTTTGGTCCATTACGACACCTCGTTTCTAAATTATATACATTTTATATCATTTACAGTAATGCTGTCAATTTATCATTTTTCACCAAGCCGAGCAGCTAAAAAGCCTTTATCCAGATCAAAGCCCAGCTTACCGTTATCTTTAACTATGATATTAGTATCAAAGCTGCCGACAGCGGTAGCGATCCTGATATTGGAAAAAGCAAATTTTCCCTGCTGTCTGGTGACCGAACCTTTGATAGACCTGAAAGGAAGCATCATATATTTGCCTTCCCCGATGCGGAAGCTGCCCGCACCTGTAGCACTGCCTGCATCAGCAGTTCCTATCGCCAGCATTTTAAATGACAGCGGACCATCGACCTGCGTTTCCGTAACTACGGAGCTGTCGAGGTCTATTCCCTGTATTTCCAGTTTAAAGTCTTTGGTCTTGGTATCTACCTGACCATTGACATTGACCTGCCCGGCATAAACATTACCGATCGCGTCCCCGATATTCAGCTTGCCGTCTTTATATAAGAACTTGCCGCTGAGAGCAGTGATATAAAGGGGATCATAAGCCAGCTTATCCAGTCCGAAGGTACCTTCAGCCTCAGGCTTGTCGATGGTACCCTTGACCTTGCCCAAAGCAGTAACGGCGTCTTTTAATCCCAGCCCCGGGCTCAACGCTTCGATCGCAAAAGACGGCGCATTAACAGTCAGTGCATAAGTCTGTTTTGCTCCGGGCTTCTCGGCATAATAAACATTACCCTCCAGGATCACCGTCTGCCCTGCTACTTCCAGGTTCAAACCGGCAAATTTCAAAGCTTCAGTATCTGCCGAAAATTTACCGCTGCCCTTCGTTACAGGATAATTGATCAAAGAACCTTTTAATCCGTCGATCGTGCCGTCGATATTCAAAGTCCATTTCCCAGCAGCTTTATCAGCCCTGATCTTCACGTCAGGCAGATTACCTTCAGTGAGCACGACATCAGCCGCCTGCGGCAAAACATTCAGGATATTCTGCAGCGGCATTTTTTTGACCTCTGCTACGACCGCAGTCGTACCTGCATCATTTTGAATATCGGCGATAATATCGCTTTTGCCGTCTTTGACCCGCAAACCGTATTTGATTTTTGGATATTGCTTGAAATTGCCCTGGAACTGTACCTTATCGAAATCCAGCGGCTTGCCTTCCAGCAGCAGATTAACCTTAGCGTCTTTGATCTCCATCAAGCCGCGGAACTGCGTTGCAGTTGACGCTTTTTTTACAGTCAGCAGTGCATTGTCCGGCTGCGGTTCTTCGACCTGAAAATTGATGTAATTGACAAGATTCAACCCGTCTTTTTTAGTATAGGCCACAAAAAATCTGGGCTTGTCGATCACCACGTCACCAACAGAAGCTCCTGTCCCGCCCTTCAGCAAAGCATCGAACAAATTGACGGATACCGTTGCCGCAGGTATTTCGGCAAGCGTTTTACCATCCGGTCCTGCCCAAACGACATTTTTAAAAACAACGTCACCCGACCAGTTAGCCTGGATCGTTTCGGCTTTTAAAGTCCCCTGCAGCGCCGTCTGCTCTTCCAGCAGCTTTTTGGTAAGTTCCTCGGCCGCACGGCCGCCGAATTGGAACAGCAGTACGAAAGCAACTAAAACCAGTGCGACAAAGCCGATAAATATTTTCTTCGCCATACTTTCATTCCGTCCTTTTACTTTGTGGACTATCCAGATAATTTTGCAGAATCACCACAGCCGCCATCATATCGATGACTTTTTTGCGCTTACTGCGGCGCAGATCAGCATCTATCAAAACTTTTTCAGCGGCAACTGTCGACAAACGCTCGTCCCATAAAACTATTTTAAGCTGCGGGAACCTTGCGCCGATAACTCTGGCAAAAGCCTCACAGCTCTGTGCGCGTTCGCCTGCACTGCCGTTCATATTTTTAGGATAACCCACCACCATCGTATCGACCTCATATTCAGCGATAAGCTCGCCGATACGCTGCAGATCGCGTTCTTCACTGGTGCGACGGATCGTTTCCACCCCGTTGGCGATCATCCCCAACAAATCACTGGCGGCCACGCCGATAGTCCGCGTGCCGACATCCAGAGACATACTTCTCATGTAAGCAGCTCTCCCCGTC
>NZ_CATWDQ010000030.1:0-8962 GCF_958349595.1 uncultured Phascolarctobacterium sp.
AATTTTAAAATATTTTGTTGTTTTAAAAAAATGAAATTATAAATATAAAACAATAAAAAATATAATTTTATTAATGGTTATAAGATTAGCTTTGTAAAAATATGGAAAAGTTTAAAGGATTATTAAAAACGGCTCCTGTTAACATTTTTAAACAAGATATTGTGCTGATTTTTAATAAATGCTATAATAAAAACAATAAAATATACTTAATTTAATTGGCAAAATAATTAAACATTAAAAATATTGGTGCAGAGTTTGTAATTATGATGAAATTTGAAATATAAAAAGTGTAAGATGCAGGATATATTTTTTTTAAAACAGCTATATGCATACGTACACAGTAAGGAGTAAAAATGGAAACTTTAGACAGAAAAAAAATAGGAATGAATATTAAAGTGAGAAGGATGCAGAAGCTGATCTCGCAGACAGCGATGGCGGAAAAGTTAGGCATTTCGCAAACGCATATGAGTAATGTCGAGGTTGGTCGCGCCATGCTCAGTCTGGAGCTGCTGCTGCAGCTGAAAAGTATTTTGGGCTGCACTATCGATGAGCTGCTGTGTTTGGAAGAAGAAAGCAAAGCCCGAAAAAAACGGGTCAAAGTTATTCGCTATCTTGACTAAGGCTCTGTAAACAGATTTTTTGAAGAAAGCGGTGGGGCAAATATGCAAAATCTCGATTTGAAAAAAATAGGTAATGAAATCAAAGTCAGGAGAGTAAAACAGGGTATTCAGCAGACAGCTTTGGCAGAAATGCTGGATATTACGCAGACCCACCTGAGTAATATTGAAAATGGCAGGGTCCCAGGCAGCTTAAAGCTGCTGTTGAAACTGCGCAGTATTTTCGGCTGCCGGCTGGAAGATCTGCTTGATCCGGAATGTGATGAAGCACCAGTCAAAGCGAATGATAAGAGAATGCGGCGCATCAAGGTGATACGGTATTATGAAAATGCCTGATGCAGCAGGCTTAAAAAATAGGTCAGCTTTATAAAAGCTGACCTGTTTTTTTTTGCAGATGAGCAAAAAATCTTTGTCTATAAAAAAAGATAATAATTATTATAAAAATGCCTTGCCATAATAAGGTGATAGCAATATAATAAAAAGAAAATTCAAATATATTTATAATATAAATAAAATTCGTTTTATGCAGATAATTTTATTAAAGATAAAGGAATAAGCAAATGGATTTTTTCAAGAAAAACAGAATGATAGTCAGTGTAGTGGCTATCTGCTGTTTGATGTTGTGGTATGTGTTGTGGACGACTTTAGCCGTCCTGCATATCAACCGGCAGATCGATTATGTGGCGGGGCATCCTTATAAAGCCATGTCAGAGGTGAGCAGGATCCAGGGCGTGGTCTCACAGACGACGGCTTATTTGCCGATCCTTTTAGCTGATGGGGAAAATAATCTGACGGAGATCAGGCAGATTTTAGTCGCCGCGCAGACGAAGAACCAAAAATCACTGCAGGTCTTAAAAGAAGTTTATCTGGGGAATCCTTATGATCTGACAGCTCTGGAACAGGCACTGAGTGCTTTGGAAAAAGCACTGCTGCAAAGCGCGGAGTTTTTTGAAAGTAATCGCAGCGGCGCTGTGCAGCACAGCAGCGTCAAGGAACATTTCGCAGTTAAAATCGAACCTCTGCAGGCGGAAACGGAAAAAGCTATAAAAACAGTTATGGCTTCTGCTGACAGAAGGGTACTGATGATTGAAGGTGAAACGGACGAACGGACGAAGTGGGCCATTATCTATGCAGGCGTGAGCGGACTTTTGATCGTCTTTTTGATGTTATATACGTTAAGAAACGAGTTTCAGAAGAACAAACTGCTGCTGAAGCATCAGCTGATCCTGCAGGATGCTTTGAACAGCGCTAAAAAGGCCAACGATGCCAAACGGTCTTTTTTATCGCGGATGTCGCATGAGATCAGGACGCCGATGAATGCGATCATCGGGATGACGACTATTTCCTTCAATTATCTGGACGATCAGAAACGGCTTACGGACTGTCTGAGTAAAATAACCTTTTCTTCCAGGCATCTGCTGATGCTGATCAATGATGTACTGGATATGTCCAAGATCGAAGACGGTAAATTAAATGTGAATAACGAAGTTTTCGACCTGAAAAAGGTGATCGAGTCTTTGACTGACATCCATTATCAGCAGGCAGCTGCCAGAGGACTGACTTTTGAATTGACGGTAAGTGGCTTTGATGAAGAGATGCTGATCGGTGATCCTCTGCGCGTCAATCAGATCCTGATCAATCTGCTGTCCAATGCGATCAAATTTACACCTAAGGGCGGCAGCGTCAAGCTGGAGGTCAGGAAGCTGCGCCGCCAGGGCGATCGGCTTTGGCTGCGCTTTACGATCAAAGACACCGGGATCGGTATGGAGCCGGAATTTTTAAAGAATCTGTACGAGCCTTTTGAACAGGCGAACAACGGTGTTGCTAAAAAATACGGTGGTACAGGTCTGGGAATGGCGATCACGAAAAATCTGGTTGCGCTGATGGATGGCTCGATCGATGTGCAGAGTGAGCCTGGAGCTGGCACGGTATTCAATGTTGATCTGCCTTTTGGCCTGCCGGAACAGGCAGAGAATAAAGCTGCTGTTCTGGATGAGCTGAAAGTACTGGTCGTTGATGATGACCGCGATTGCTGTGAGCATGCTTCCCTGCTGCTGCAGAAAATGGGTGTCTGTGTGGATTGGGTACTTAATGGCTTTGCAGCTGTGGACAAGGTGAAATTTGCGATTGAAATTGGAGAGGGCTGCTATGATGTCTGCTTTATCGACTGGTGTATGCCAGATCTGAACGGTATCGAAACAGCGCGTCGGATACGCGAATATGTGGGATCGGAGGCTTTGATCATTATTATCAGCGCTTATGACTGGTCAGAAATAGAACAGCAGGCCCGTGCGGCCGGCGTCAATGCCTTTATTGCCAAGCCGCTTTTTGCCTCGTCGCTGTATAATACGCTGCTGACAGTAGCTCAGAAAGGGCAGCTTACAGCTGGAGAGACCAGCGGAGAGCAGATAAAATACGATTTTGCTGGAAAAAAAGTGCTGCTGGCTGAAGATAATGAGCTGAATGCAGAAATCGCTGTGGAATTGCTGAAGTTAGTGGGTCTGGAGGTCGATCATGCAGCCAATGGACAGGAAGCAGTAGAATTGTTTCAGCAGTCGGCGGCTGCATATCTGATGATTTTTATGGATATCCAGATGCCGTTAATGAATGGCTATGAAGCAGCCAGGATCATTCGGGGGTCTGCTGCTGCGTCGGCTCAAAGTATACCGATCATTGCCATGACGGCCAATGCTTTCAGGGATGATGTACAGGCGGCTCTGGACGCGGGGATGAACGGCCATATTGCCAAACCGATAGATGTGGATATTTTATATAAGACGATCGCTGAATATGCATAATGATAATTAAAAAAGATCAAGGACGTACAGTTGAAACTGTGCGTTCTTTTTTTTATGTCTGAAACTATAAAAGTAGATTTTTTGCAGGGCAGTTGCAGTATGAAAAGGATAATTTTCTAAGGAGAGGTTTAGTAAAGCACCGCTGGAAGAGCGGTGCTTTTGCTATATCTGTGTGATGGGTAAAACCCGATTGAAAGTTACCAGTTGCAAGACTATTAAACCGGCGAATTCAAACAAAACAAAAAAGTCTTGCGGGGGGGGACAGATATGCTATCATTACCTAAATTAATGCGAAAGGATAAAATTTCTATTGTAATTAATTTTAAAATATCGCGAAAAACTATTTAAGTATCAGGAATAATAGATGCGTTTAGTTTGCAGCGAGCAGGGAAATCAAGGGGGGAATATTAGTTATGAAAAAAGAGACTTTAAGCAAGAGGGTTGCGCATAGTTTGTTATTATTGTCGCTGGTACATGTGGCTGGCGTTGCAATGCCACCAGTAGCTGCGGCGGCAACAGAACTGGTCGACGAAAACTATACTGGCAGTATTCCGCAAAGATCCAGCGGGGAATATACCGTTACCAACGGTGATGTAACTTTAGACGCCAGCGGTTATACGGGCTTGTCAAATTATCGGCGGGCTTTATTCGATACTACTAACGGCGCGGTCAAGATCAGTGTTGCCGATGGAAAAACGCTGACACTGAAAGGTTTTAATAATAGAGATACTTATGGAAGTGCAACTCTGTATGCTTATAAACGCGGGAACCTGGATGGTACGATGACTTTCACTGGGGGCAATATCGTTGTCAGCAATGAAGTCACTAACAGCAGTACCGATGTTTATGGTTTATATGCCGATAATGGCGGTAAGTTTGATTTTAAAAGTGATGGCAGCAATAAGATCAATCTGACGATCCTGATGCCACAGCAGCATGTGTCGACGCACCGTCATGGTATCGGTCTGCACGATGGCAGTATGACTTTTGACGGCGGCCGTTTTGCGATCGAGATTGAAGGCGATCCCGGATCTACTTCTATAGACAGGCGCGTGGGTATTACTATGTCCGGCGGCAGCGACCTGGATGTCAAAGCGGAGCAGATTCTGATCGATGTCAATGAAACAGCACTGCAGTTCATTTATCAAAGCGGCAGCAACAGCGCCCTTTATAATATCAATAATACTGCCAGATTCAACGCTGATTCTATCGTTTTTAAAGGTCATTCCGGGATCGAGGCTGTGGATACGCATTCTACTAACCGTAATACGGTCGAATTTTCTGGCAGCGGCTCGACAGAGATCTATGCTGTCAGCGATGGTATTGCCGATGATAATATTTACGGTGAGATCATTGGCGGCAAGGCGATCGATGTGGAACGGACAGATATTACTTTTAATAATGATGCTCTGCTGGTAGGGCAGAATCTGACTACGCAGGGTACAGCTCCTGGCCATTTGGTCAACGAAGGGACCCAGTTTGAATACTGGCAGGACGGCTATTGGCTGAAAGCTGTTTCTATAGGTAATGAGTCGAATTTGGTTGCTAATAAGGACTTCAGCCTGGAAAGCAACGGCGGCTATTATAATACAGGTCTGCATGTTTGGGGACAAAGCCAGGCTCAGTTTAACGGTAAAACGAATATCGTCGTCAAAAACGGTGTCGATACGGCCAGAGCGGTTTATATTTATGATAATGTAGACGGTACGACCAAGGCTGAATTTAACGATGACCTGACGATTTCTACTGCTGGCAGCAGTGCCGACTACCTTTATGGTTTTGATGTACGCAACGGCGGCAAAGCCGATATCGCTAAAGGCCTGTTTATGAATGATAATGACGCTATTACCTGGTCTTTATTTGCCAGTGGCACGGACAGCAAGATCGACGTAAATTCGAGCGGCAACGGCGAAGTGCAGGTCGTGGGCGATGTAGGCGGCTATAACGGCGGCGCCGTAAATATGAATATGCACACGAATACTTCCTATCTGACTGCGGCCAGTTATATCACCGGTAACGGTGAAGTAAATTTTGATATCAGCAACAGCGCTGTCTGGAATATGACGGGCAGCTCCAAGGCAACTGATATGAATATCAATAACGGCATCGTCGATCTGCGGGCCGACAAGAACCGCTACAGTACGCTGACAGCGGCGAATCTTACCGGCAACGGCGGTATTTTCAAAATGGATATCGACGTCAGAAGTATGGAGAGCGACAAATTGTATATCACTGATGATTTCAGCGGGACGCAGGCTATCGACATCTATCAGAAGGATGCATATGTACCGGAAGGCAGCAGCATGGAAGGTACAGGGCTGGTACTGGCCAGCGTCAACGGCAACGGCGTTTTTACGGCCCATGACCGAGAAGGTACTTTGTTTTATACCCATTACGATCTGGCACATCAGGCCAGCGCCACGGCCGGCTATGCCACTGACTGGTATCTGGATAAAATCATCACTCTCGACAAACCGACAACGAGTGTAGAAACTGTTACAGCTGCGGGAGCGCTCAATTACCATACCTGGCGTAATGAAAATGACAAATTACTGAAACGCATGGGCGAGCTGCGCCACAACGGCGCTGACGAAAAAGGCGCCTGGTTCAGGGTCAAGGGCAGTAAGATCGGGCGTGACGGCAAGTTTGCTTTTGAAAATAAATATACAACCTATGAGCTGGGGTATGATGAGCTGACGAAAAAAACCGCGACGAAAACACGTTATCAGGGCGCGGCGATCAGCTATACAGACGGCAGCAGCAGTTATCAAAGCGGCAGCGGCGACAACAGCAGCAAAGCGATCAGCTTCTATAATACGGAGCTCGGCAATAAAGGCCATTATCTGGATGTGGTACTTAAATTCAGCCATATGGATAATGATTTTAAAGTCTATGATACTGCCAACAATAAAATCACCGGGTCGATAGAGAATACCGGCGTTGCGCTGAGTGCGGAATACGGCCGGAAGAAGAATCTGGACAAGGGCTGGTATATCGAACCACAGGCCCAATTTACTCTGGGTTATCTGGGCGGCGATAATTACCGGACCAGCAACGGTATCGAAGTGAGCCAAAGCGGGATCAAAAGCGCTGTCGGGCGTATCGGCTTTAATCTTGGTAAGGAAGTTAGCTCTAAAGGCATCGTTTATGCCAAAGCCAACCTGCTGCACGAATTTGGCGGCGGCTATGAAACAACGCTGACAGACAGCAGCGGCAGGGTCAGAGTCAGTGAGAATTTTGATGATACCTGGTTTGAATACGGTATCGGCGCTGCTTTTAAAACCGGCAAAAATAACCATATCTATTTTGATATAGAACGCAGTACGGGCAGTGACTTCAAGAAAGACTGGCAATGGAATGCCGGTGCCCGCTGGACGTTCTAAGTATGATTTATCTGCTTTTCAACAGGTTGAGACAAACCCCTTATCCTGTTTGAAAATATTCCCCATAAGACAGGTCCGCATTAAAGCGGGCCTGTTTTTCTATAGCTGGAGTCTGAAAATGGTAAAAGAGTTCACAAGTTGGCGACGAGTTTTGTGATATAGTAATAAAGATAGAAAAGCAGAATTTTGTTTCGAGAGTGAGAGCCATGTCTTTAAAACAAAGAAATTATAGATTGCTGACAGCGCTGCTGCTTTTACTGGTCATTATCGCTGGTGCAGCCTGCAATCCTTTATATGTAGAGTCCAGTCACGGACATGACTGCAGCGGGGCGGATTGTCCGGTATGTCTGACGCTCAGCGTTATCAGCAGCTGCCATAATTATGTGCTGCCGGCACTGCTGCCGCTGCTGTTAAGCTTGTTATTGCTGGTTGGCAATACGGGCAAGAAGGCCATATCTGTCAGTCTGCCAAAGCTGACGTTGATCGGTTTGAAAGTACGTCTTGATAATTAAGAACTGCCAAAATTTATCATAAATAAATTTTGGAGGGTGTACCTTGAAAAATAAAATTGTTTATTTCGTGACGATTGTTCTTGCTTTGCTGTATCTGGCGTCAGGCCATTATTTTGCTACGCAGGGATTAAGCTTTTTTAAAGAAAAAGCTTCTACTAACGTTATCGAGGCAAGGGTTCTAAAGCTTTTACCGGCAGAGACGGGGGCTAAATTTCAACAGATAAGATTTGAGGCTGAATTATTATCAGGCAGTCAGCAGGGGGCTAAAGTAACAGCTATACAGAATAAATCGGGCAGCTTTGCCGCCGGGCGTGACGTTGCCGCAGGCGATAAGGTACTGCTGCTGCCAGACCAGAAAGGGCATGGTGCCTGGAGCTATGCTGAGCATCTGCGCAGCAATGTGCTGATGTGGCTGTTTGCTGTTTTTGCTCTGAGTATTATTGCTTTTGGACGGATGCAGGGCGTAAATACGCTGATTTCCCTGATTTTTTGCTGTCTGTCTATTTTTGCGGTTTTTGTGCCGGCGATCATTTCAGGAAAGAATGTGTATTGCTGGACGATTTTGACCTGCGCTTTTATTATTGTGACGAATCTGCTGCTGGTGAATGGGATCAACAGAAAAACTATCGCAACTATTTTAGGCTGTATCGGCGGTTTGGTCATTGCGGCGCTGATCAGTGTAGCTGCCGACAGCTTTTTGCAGCTGACGGGACTGGTGGATGAGGATTCCATGTACCTTTTATTTCTGAATCCTGCTGATCCGATCGATTTGAAAGCGATTGTGTTTAGTGCGATTATCATCGGCGCGCTGGGAGCGATCATGGACGTAGCGATGGACATAGCTTCGGCCCTGAACGAGCTGGCGGCTACCAGTACTGCGCCGACAAGGAAAATGCTGCTGCAGGCCGGCAATAATATCGGCCGTGATATTTTGGGTATGATGTCCAACACGCTGATCCTGGCTTACATTGGTGGTTCACTGACGATAGTTTTACTGTTTTTCGCTTATAATCATTCTCTACTGTATCTGCTGAATAAGGAGATGGTGGTAGTGGAGATACTGCAGGCCGTTATCGGCAGCTTTGGCATCCTGTTTACGATACCTTTCACTTCTTTTATCTGCAGCCGGCTGTATGTAAAAAAGACTAGAAGACGGTACAAGTCCGGCTTGGAAAATAAAATCTAAATTATACAGTAAAAAATCTTGCAGGAAATGCTTCAAAGTATTATAATGAGTCGTACTAAAAAATTATATAAAATCATTAAATATATAACAAAAAGTATAACTTGTAATATAAAAAACAAGTATGAGCAAACTTGGCAAATGGAGCAGGGCAGGAGTGATATTTATGAAAAAAGATGAGGAAGTTTTCAGCAGTGCGATAAACAGCAGTGCCAATAGTGCTTCGGGCAGTCCGTTAAAAAGCCTGCTGGAAGTCTGCCCGATCTGCGGCAAAGAATTTTCCTGCAACAAAACCTACCATGTTTATACGGCACTGGCGGGTCGGCGGCGGCAGTATTACTGCAGTTATCATTGCTTTAAACAGCGTCCGAACCCTAAAAACAAGTTATAAAGCAATAAAAACACCGTACATCGCGTGAAGTGGTCAATACTTAGTAGACACAAAAATCCTGTTAGGCCGTCAGTTCTG
>NZ_CATWDQ010000031.1:0-6955 GCF_958349595.1 uncultured Phascolarctobacterium sp.
AGTCCGCGTGCCGACATCCAGAGACATACTTCTCATGTAAGCAGCTCTCCCCGTCCTATTTTACGTTTTTTTCCAAATATTTTACTACCAGCTCTTCAATCAGCTCATAGCGTTCAAAACGGCGCAGCTTTGTACGTGCGTCGTCATGACTGGTGATATATGTAGGATCGCCGCTGAGCAGATAACCTACGAGCTGATCGATCGGATTATAGCCTTTTTCTTCCAGCGCTTTGCATACCTCGCTGATTGTTTGCGAGACGTCTTTATTTTCATTGTTGCGTTTGAACATCATTGTTTCCTGTGATACCTGAGTCATCGTTGATCCCTCCTTAATTGCAGAACTCCCCTGTCTGGCAACCGTTTAATATAGATACATTACTATTGTAGCATACCTTAGAACAAAAAAATACAAAATAACTGTGAACTTGTATAAATAAAGGCCGAGAATATTCTCGGCCTCTAAACTTTTGCGTAAGCTTTATTCTTTTACCTGTGCCTCGATAATGCCCCAGGCAGCTTCTAATGCTTCTCCCAGTTTGGCAGCGTCTTTGCCGCCGGCCTGCGCCATATCAGGACGGCCACCGCCGCCGCCGCCGCAGATACGGGCAACCTCTTTAACGATGTTGCCTGCATGGATACCTTTAGCAACAGCCTCTTTGGCTGCCATTGTCAGAATACTGATCTTACCGTCTGCAAAAACGGAAGCCAGCACAACAACGCCGCCGACCTTATCACGCATTTGGTCGCCCAGATTGCGCATCGCTTCGATATTATCGACACTGACCTGCTGTACCAACGCTTTCACGCCTTTGATGTCACGAATCTGACTGTCAACATCGCTGACCTGAGCTTTGGCAATTTTATCAGCCAGTTCAGCAGCTTTTTGCTCGGCAGCTTTCAGTTCGCCCTGCAGCGCCGTCAAGCGCACCGGCACATCAGCCACACGGCATTTCAGGCAGCCTGCCAGGCCTTTTACCATAGCTTCCATTTCGTTGACATGGGCTACGGCGCCATGACCGGTCACAGCTTCGATACGGCGCACGCCGGCACCGGTGCTGGACTCGGAAATGATCTTGAACATACCGATCTGCGCAGTATTGGTAACATGCACGCCGCCGCAGAATTCCATCGAAAAACCAGGTACCGTAACGACACGTACGATATCGCCGTATTTTTCGCCAAACAGCGCCATAGCACCGCGTTTTTTGGCTTCTTCGATCGGCAGTTCTTCAATAGTAACGCCTTTAGCGGCTAAAATCTCTTCATTAACAATAGCTTCGACGCGGCGCAGTTCTTCTTCCGTTACCGGCGAGAAATGTGAAAAGTCGAAACGCAGACGGTCGGGGCCTACATAACTGCCTGCCTGATTGACATGACCGCCCAAAACAGTTTTCAGGGCTGCATGCAGCAAATGTGTCGCCGTATGGTTACGGGCAATATCGCTCTTGCGGCAGCTGTTTACTGCATAGGTTACTTCATCGCCCACATTGACAGTGCCTTCAACGACACGTCCGAGGTGGATCGTAGCGCCGTCCGGCAGCTTTTTAGTATTTTCTACTTCGATCACACCGGTAGGAGCGGTGATACGGCCCAAATCGCCTAACTGTCCGCCGCCTTCGGCATGAAAAGCAGTAACGTCAAGAATAACGGCAACGTCTTTGCCGTCTTCGGCATTTTCGATCGGCTGGGCATCATGGGCCGGATACAGCATCACGATCTTGCCGCTGCCGGCAGCTTCGTCGACCTTCAGGGCAGCAATATCAATGCCGCGTGTGTTATAGATGACCGGACGGCCTGCTTTATCGTCACGGGCTTCACGTGCCATTTTACGCTGTACCTCAAGCGCGGCGTCAAAGCCTGCTTTATCCATCGTCATACCGTTTTCTTCCAAGATCTCAGCCGTCAGTTCCCAAGGGAAGCCAAAGGTATCATTCAGTTTGAAAGCGGTGGCACCGTCCAGCTCAGTCGCCCCGGCAGCCTCCAGTTTCACGATCTCATCATTCAGCAATTCGCAGCCCTGACGCAGAGTCCGCAGGAAGCTGGTTTCTTCCATTTCGATGACTTTTTGAATATATTCGCGTTTTTCCACCAGATTGGGATATACATGGCCGTACATTTCGATGACTACATCTACAGCGCCAGCCAGGAACATCTTGTCGATACCGATCAAACGTCCGTGACGTACGGCACGGCGCAGAATACGACGCAGAACATAACCACGGCCTTCATTAGACGGCAGGATACCGTCCGCGATCATAAATGTCATACTGCGGGCATGGTCGGCAATGACCTTCAGGGAAATATCCGTTTTTTTATCTTTGCCATATTCCACAGCAGCTACTTGAGCTGCATATTCAATGATCGGGAAAATCAGATCGGTTTCAAAATTAGACGGTTTTTCCTGCAATACGGAAGCCAGACGCTCAAGGCCGGCACCGGTATCGATGTTTTTATTGGCCAGCGGCGTATAAGTGCCGTCTTCATTTTGATTATACTGGGTAAAGACCAGATTCCAGATTTCCAGGAAACGGTCACAGTCACAGCCGACAGCACAGGTATCTTTGCCGCAGCCGCGTTCTTCACCCAGATCGACATGGATCTCGGAACAGGGACCGCAGGGACCGCTGCCGATCTCCCAGAAGTTTTCTTCCAACCGTACGATGCGTTCTTCCGGCAGGCCGACAACATTGTGCCAGATGTCAAAAGCCTCATCGTCTTCAGTATGGATCGTGATCCACAGCTTATCAGCGGGGATACCCAGTTCTTTGGTAATAAATTCCCAGCTCCAGGGAATGATCTCTTTTTTGAAATAATCGCCGAAAGAGAAATTGCCCAGCATTTCAAAATAAGTATGGTGGCGGGCAGTACGGCCCACGTTTTCGATATCGCCGGTACGCACGCACTTTTGGCAGGTCGCGATACGCGGAGAAGGCGGTTTCATCTTGCCCGTAAAAAAGGGTTTGAAAGGAGCCATACCGGCGCCAATCAAGAGCAGCGTCGGGTCATCCTGAGGAATGAGTGACGCGCTGGGCAGGATCAAATGTCCTCTATCTTCGAAGAATTTTAAAAATTTCTCACGAATTTCATTACCAGTCATGTACTTCATAATCGTTTTATCGCTCCTTTAAAGTCGAAACATCATAATAAAAAATTATATAAAAATTAACGGCTAAAGTCAATTAAACTGACAAAGTATACACTCTTTTGCCGATAATTGACCTGAACGGATATAAAAAAGCCGTAAGCAGAAACTTACGGCTCCACGCCAAGTATTTCAGGAGGACACCCAAAACTTTCGGCACTATCAATTATAGATGTAAATTTACATAAAGTCAATATCTGCATAGATTTTTAGTTTTTATTGTAAGCAGCTGTTTTTATTGTAGCAAACAGCGGCAGTCTGCTTATTGTTGTCCAGCGATCCGAATAATCTCTGTCACCCAGCGGGCACAATCGTATAAATCACACTCACGCAGATATTCTTCCGTTGTATGCACCTTGCTCATACCGGTTGCCAGAAGTATACAGGGCAAACCGTAGCCGCAGAGGAAATTTCCATCGCTGCAGCCGCCTGTTTTCGTCAATTCAAACGGCAATTGCAGATTATCTGCGGCCTGCTTCGCCAGCAAGACCGCGGCATGGTCCTCCGCCACATGAACTGCTGGACTGCCTTCCACCGGCTCGACCTCTAACATACCGCCGCCGGCTTCCACTACTTCCCTGATAAGACTGATCGTTGCATCCTTCAGTCGTTCCAGCTTCTCCGGGTCCATACAGCGCATATCGATCACAAACCTTGCCTGTTCCGCAACGATATTAGTTGCCGCACCGCCTTCGATCTGGCCTACGTTTAATGTTGTTTCTTCATCTAATCTTCCGTAAGCAGGCAGCGCCGCCAGTGCCTTAGCCACCAGCATAATAGCATTGATGCCTTTTTCCGGCTCGATACCGGCATGAGCCGACTTGCCCCTGACTGTAAAATAAATATCAAACAACCGCGGCGCCGCATTGGTAACGATACCGGGCGCACCGCCAATATCCAGACAATAGCCAAGATCAGCCTTAATGTCGGCAGGATCAAGATTGACCACGCCCAAACAGCCTATCTCCTCGGCAATCGTAAAGCACAGCTGAATGTCGCCATGCGGGATATTCTGCTCCTGCACAGTCCGCACCGCTTCCAGCGCAGCCGCAATACCTACTTTATCATCACCGCCCAGGGTCGTGGTTCCGTCCGAATACAAAACGCCATCCCTGCATACTACCTTTGTACCCGTGGTCGGCGGTACCGAATCCATATGCGCTTCAAAAAACAGCCGGGTCGCGCCCTGCACATTGCCTGGCAAAAAAGCCCATACATTGCCGGTCGTCCCGCCGATCTTACTGCCGGCGTCATCAACTTTTACTTCCAGTCCCATGGCCTGCAGCTTGTGCACCAGCAGTTCTGCCTCTGCTTTTTCATCTTTACTGGGGCAAGGCACCCCGACCAGTTCTATAAATTCATTTAAAAGCCTGTCTTTGTTGATCATCACGTTTACCCCTCACTTCACAAGATATTACATATTATAACACTAGCCGCCCCAGCCAGCCACTTTTATAATTTACCAAATAAAAAAGAGCAGGGACTTTATCCTTGCTGCTGGTCAAGATACTCTTTAATGATCTCTGCGGCGGCTTCCGGCGTGATATCACTGCACAGGCCGGCATCATTCAAGATCGCCTGCAGGCTCCTGCTTTGCTGATAGTCAAAATACTGCCATTTCAGAGTGCGGCTGCTCCACATCTCCAAGCCCTCTTTTAAGTCGTCATAGCGCAGTAAAAAGAACCACTTATGATCGTGAGAAGTTACTTTTTTATAAAACATTTTCTCCCTCCGTTCCCCTCTGTCCTCATTATAGCACAAGAGTACCCCCCCACAAGACATTCAAGAACTTTTTCTCGTCGCCTGACGCTGCGTTTTTGCTCGTACGTTTTGCCAGTCGTCCTGTTCGAAAAAATAACAGCTTTTCAGATAAATAGCTTGGCAAATAACAAAAATGTGGTACAATAATAGCGATAAATCCCGCAGACCGGACCGTTTACTGTTTTTATTTTGGCCGATACTGCAGAAGGAGCAAAAAATGAATCGTAAAGAAAAATTCAAACAGGCTAATCGGGAAGCAAATGCCACCTGGTTAGCCCTTCTTATTGTCATCGTCTTTTGGTGCGTCGCCGGCTTTGGCCTTGCGGACGTTAAAGTAGAATTTTTCCAGACGCCTTTATGGGTCTGGGCCGGCTGCATCGGCACCTGGCTGTTTGCCATTGCCGTTTCTGTTATCCTTGCCAATCACATTTTCAAAGATATGGATTTAGACGACAAGGAGGATGAGATCAATGGGTAATTTCCTCCACCTCTGGCCGGTCTTTTTATTCCTTATTTTTATGCTGGGGATCAGCTTCTGGGTGCAGCGAGCTTCCCGCAGTGACCGCCGGCAGAATTTTGCCAAAGATTATTTTATCGGCGGACGCAGCTTGGGCGGTTTTGTCCTGGCGATGACCACCGTCGCGACCTACAGCTCAGTCAGCACTTTTGTCGGCGGCCCCGGCATGGCCTGGGTCATCGGTTATGGCTGGCTCTACATGGCGATCGTGCAGGTAGTAGTCATCTTCCTAGTTTTAGGTATTTTCGGCAAAAAGATCGCTATGGTCTCGCGCAAAATCGACGCTGTCACCGTTGTCGACGTGATCCGCAGCCGTTACCAGTCTGATCTGCTGGCCAATATTTCCGCACTGGTGATCGTCGCCTTCTTCTGTGCAACGATGGTAGCCCAGTTCGTAGGGGCAGCCAAACTTTTTGAAGCCGTTACAGGCTTTTCTTATGTCACAGGGCTGACACTGTTCGGCCTGATCGTAGTCTTTTATACCACTGTCGGCGGCTTCAAAGGCGTCGCTATCACCGACGCTATCTGTGCCGTCGCCATGATCATCGGCCTTTTCATCCTGTTCTTCTCGATGCTGGAAACAGGCGGCGGCTACGAAAAAATCATGACCCACATCCAAACTAATCATCCCGATATGCTGGAACCGCTGTCCCGCGGTAAAATGCCGGTCTCGCTCTATATCAGCCAGTGGCTGCTGGTCGGCGTCTGTACACTGGCTCTGCCGCAATCAGTAGTACGCGGCATCAGCTACAAAAATACCAAAGCCCTGCATAACGCCATGATCATCGGTACTGTAGTCATCGGCGCCATGACCCTGATCGCCACCTGGATCGGCGTCCTCTCCAAAGGCGTACTGACTGATACCCTGCAGGCTTACGGCGGCAGTGTTGACAACATTACGCCGCTCACTATCATCAGCACCATGGATCCCTTCTGGGCCGGTATCACCATCATCGGGCCCATCGCAGCTACGATCTCTACCGTTTCTTCGCTGCTGCTGGCGTCCTCCTCGGCCATCATCAAAGACGTTTACATGCATGAGTGCTCTAAACAAGGCAAAAGCGTCAGCAACAATACAGTCAGACTTTTCAGTATGGGCGCTACCATTATCCTGGGCCTCGGCGTTTACTTTATCGCCATTGCCCCGCCCAGCGTGATCTGGAAAATCAATATGTTCGCTTTCGGCGGTCTGGAAACAGCTTTCTTCTGGGTTCTGATCTTCGGCCTGTTCTGGAAAAAAGCCAACCGCACCGGCGCTGTTTGTGCCATGGCCGGCGGCGTGCTGGCTTACTGCACCACGATGGCGCTGCAGATAAAATTCTTCGACCTGCACCAGATCGTCATCGGTATCGGTGCTTCGCTGATTTTATTCCTCATCGGCAATGCCTTCGGCAAAAACCATGACGAACATATTTTACATATTTTCTTCCCCGAAAAATATCACGATTAAAACGCCATGTAAAAAAGCTTCGCCGGCAGGATGCTTAGAACCAAAGAAAATGGACATTGAATAAAAAAGCCTCCAATCGTAGAAT
>NZ_CATWDQ010000032.1:0-4596 GCF_958349595.1 uncultured Phascolarctobacterium sp.
GATGCAGGAAAAATTTGGAACGCCGTATGTTTATTTCAATAAATTCGTCATTCCTGAAAAAATCTATGAAGCCTATAAAAATCTTTTTGGCTATTTAGAGCTAGAGCCTCCTGAAGAATTGGAGGTGCTTTATCAAAACATAAGAGCAGAAATTGAAAAAACTAAGAGCGAACTGGCTGGTATTACTTATATTTACGGAAATACGCCGTATGCAGTTTTTGAAATGAACTGTTTTCTGAGTTCTCTTGGCATGGTGCCGCAGGTGATCCAAACGAACAGATATACCGCCGCAGATGAGGAGTATGCAAGGAAAATGCTGCAATATACAGATCCTTATGTTTGCAAAGCAGCTAATATCGCGCCTCTGCAATATGTCTATGATGTATTGTCTCCTTATTTGTATCTGGGACATGAATTTGCGAGCAGACTGCGTCAAAAAGGTATGGCTATTGTCCACAGCGACAGGGCCGGCGGTATGCTTGGTTTTGAAGTTACCGGGTATTTGCTGCAGCAGTTAGTCAAGGCTGTGAGGGAAGCAAAAGAATATAGAAGGGAGCTGGGCATATGAGTTTGTGCAGATACTTGCCTGTTCCCTCAGATCGAATGGGGATCATTTGGAGCCTGCTCAGCGTAAAAGACAGCATTATTCTTGAATATGGCCCGGCCGGGACAACTCATTTCAGTATGGGGCTTTATGGTGCGCTGGGTGTAGAATGTCAGCAGCGGTTGTTTACAACACATATGAATGAGGATGATGTGGTGATGGGGGACGTTACCCGTTTGGAAGAAGCCATTATCGAGCTGGATAAAAGCTATGAACCTAAAGTTATTTTTGTTGTGGCATCGTCTATTTCTGCGGTTATTGGAACGGACATTAAAGGCGTTTGCAATTATATGCAGCAGGAGGTGAAAGCGAAGCTGGTTGCCTTTGAGCAGGGCGGCTTTAGGGGCGATTACAGCGTAGGGCTGACTGAGGTTTATAAATTGCTGGTCAATAATCTTCCGCATAAAGATCAGGCTTTGCAAAAGAAAACCTATAATATTATCGGCGCTTCCATGGGCAGTTATCGTGCCGCATCGGATGTTTGGGAGCTGCAGAATCTGATGCGTGAAGCCTTTGGCTATGAAATGCATACCTGTTTGTGTCACGAAACTTCTGTGGCTGAGATAGGCGATATTGGCGCAGCCGAAATCAATTTGGTAATGCGGCAGGAAGGCTTGCCGGCGGCCGACCTGCTGAAAAATAAATTTGCTGTGCCTTTTGTTTTCAGTGCTCCTTATGGGTATGCCGCAACTTTAGCCTGGTTGGAAGAAGTGGGCAAAGTTTTAGGGCAGGCCCCGGACAGTAAGCTATGCGCCAGATTACGTCTGAAAGCCGGGAATGCAGCTTCTTTGAAGATGTATGCCATGATGATGGGGCGCAAAAAGATGCCTCAGGCAGCTGTACTGGGAGAATATGACCTGGTGAAAGGGTTAAGTGCGTTTCTCCGATCTGTAGGCATCAATGTTAAGCATAAGGTATGCAGTCATTCTTTAAAAAGCATTATAGAAGCAGAGCCGGATATTCAATATTTTGCTGTAGAAAAAGAGAAAATTGACATATTGAAAAATTTGCGGCAGACGCTTGTCCTGGCAGACGATGTTTCAAACAGGCTTTGCGACAGCAGCAATGTTGTATTGCGAGTGAGCGCGCCTTTTATTGAGGGTGCTCAGATTGCAACGCATTTGCCTTTGCTTGGTGAAAAGGGTACAGATTTTTTACTGGAAACTGTCGAAGCATATTATCAGACTTTAGCTTAATAAAAACTTAAATATCCCCTCAAGATTAATACTTGAGGGGATATTTAAAGGGTGGAGGTTAGGTGGAGCTAACTAAATAAAATAAGTTGTAAAAATCTTGCTGCCCCGGCGAAATATTGGCAAGCCAGAGGGCGAAAAGATTCTATACTAGATTTTTATAATGAAAAGGAGGTCGATGCTGCTGTTGGTTTAGTATTTGTGACAGTAAAATTTTAGGGGGAGTTAAGGTGAAAAAGTTTTTTAAATTTTTATGCATGTGTCTGATCATGAGTATGGCAGAATCGGCACATGCCGCATTACCAACAGTAAAAGATACTGTGATTATTTCTGCAGCAGACAACAAGCCGATAACACTTACGAAAATGGCTGAGGGCCTTGTTGATTATGATGTATTATTTTTTGGTGAATTTCATGATCAGGATGTGCTGCATGAGCTGGAATATGAACTGCTGCAGCAACTATATACTATTCATGGTGATAAGCTGGTTCTGTCACTGGAGATGTTTGAGGCTGATAACAAATCTGTTTTGGACGAATATTTAGCAGGTAAAATTTCTGAAGAGGATTTTCTGGGCAAGTCACGTCCCTGGCCCAGATATAAAACTGATTATCGTCAGTTGGTAGAGTTTGCCAGGGAACATAACTTACCTGTTATTGCCAGCAATATACCGCGCTTTTTAGCCTCCAGGCTGGCGAAAGGGGGAACTTTAGAAGATGTAGAAGAGCAGGATAAGCAATATTTACCTGTCAGGACCTATGCGCCAGCAGGAAAATATAAAGAGAAGTTTACTGCTTATATGACTAAGGGACAGACGCCGATGCGAATTCCACAGGCGCGGATAGATCAGGTGTTTGCCGCTCAATGCATAAAAGATGACAAGATGGCAGAAAGTATTTTTTATTATTGGCAAAATAACCAGGATAAAGTAATTTTTCACGTTAACGGTTGTTTCCATTCTGATGGGCATTTAGGTACTGTCGAAAAACTGGAAGCGTTGAATCCGGCTTTAAAAGTAGGCGTGATTACGCCTAAGGATCTGCCGGAAGATAAAAACTATATGAAAACTTATGCCAGCGATAAAAGTGACGGCGAATATATTATTTATTTTCCAAGAGTAGCAAAAGAACAATGAGCAAAGGAAGGGTAGTATGGTGAAAATAAAAAATAAGAGGTTTTTAAACGGGAAAATACTGATGACCGTACTGATTGGTACGAATGTCATCTGGGGGGCACAGAGACCTATGCCGAAGAGCAGCATAAATTTACTTTAGATGAATATGTGGTGACTGCTACTCGTACCGAACTTAACAGAAAAGAAGTTCCTCAAAGCGTGGAAGTCATAACTAAAAAGGATATTCAGAATATCGGTGCGACCAATGTTATAGATGCTTTGCGCACTGCAACTAATGTTGAGATCCCTGAAGCGGCTGGAGTAGGGCATACTTTGGGCATCAGAGGCAGCGGCAAAAATGATGTGCTGGTACTTCTTAATGGACGTCGTATTCCCGGTGAAGGATATGGACAGGTTTCTACTAATACTTATGTGTTGTCGCGGTTAAATGTGAACAATATAGAACGAATTGAAGTGCTGCGCGGACCGGCCGGGGCCTTATACGGCTCGGAAGCTTCTGCCGGCGTTATCAATATCATCACTCAAAAGCCTGAAAACAGATCAATGACTGTGGGAGTGGCGGCAAATAGCCGTGAAATGAGTAATTATTACCATTTTGACAGCGGCAAAGATGGAAAGATGAGCGCGGCATTTGATGCCAATTTTACTAAAGTCCGTTATTTTAAATGGGATGACGCCAATATGAGCAAGTATTTTGGGCCTACCCAAAATTACAGCCTGGATGTAGATTATAAGATGGATCAAAACAACAGCTTAAATTTATATCTGGACTATGAAAATACAAATCAGCAGTTTAAAAAGTTTACCAGTGCCAGCGGACCTTTTTCTTATCTGGGGATATATAATGTTGACAGAAAAAGTGCCAGCCTGACTTATAACGGAGCAAATGCCAACAGTAATTATATGGTGAGTGCTACTTATGGCGAATTGAAGAAAGATGTAACTAGTGCCATGGTTGCGAACAGTGTCGGCAGTTCCAAGTTTAACTTTTGGAATATTGAAGCTCGTGACACGATCAAGTTAAATGACAGTAACCGGCTGACCTTTGGCGGTGAATTCAGAACGGACAGCCGGAAGGACAGCAGTATTGATGAAAGTTCCGATCAGTATTCATTATTTGTACATGATGAGTTGAAAATAGGGGAGAAACTTTTGCTTATTCCTGCTATCAGATATGATCATCATGACAGCTTTGGAAACGAAACTTCGCCTAATATCGGTGCAACTTATTCATTTACTGATACCACCAGGTTTAAAGCTAATTATGGCGAAGGTTATAGAGCGCCGTCTATTTCCGAATTATACGGTACTTATTCTAATCCTAATCTGCGCCCTGAAAAATCAAAAGGCTATGAGTTGTCATATGAACAGGAATTTGACACTGATACTGCCGTTAAATTGACATATTTTAAAAATAAAAAGACTGATGCCATTGCAATGGATTACAGCTTAGCGCCTAATTATCAATATATGAATATCGAAAAATCTTCTTCTGAGGGCGTTGAGTTTGAAATCAAGCATGATTTGGGCAATGGTTTCACAGTGATTGGCAATTATGACTATCTGGATGCTATGAACGATAAAACCAATACGCGCCTGAATTATAATGCCCGTAATACTTATACAGCAAAATTGATGTGGACAGAGCCTGTAAAACAGGAAT